>CBDTYP010000001.1:0-41148 GCA_965364645.1 uncultured Gammaproteobacteria bacterium
GCCGCGTTGACGCCCAGCGCGCCGAGGAGCGCGATGGTCACCGCCTGGCTGACCTCGGTGTTCCCGGCAACCACCGCGGCGGGGTACTCCGGCGACAACATGGTGTTGTCCGGCAGCACGATGTCTACAGGTTTCAGGCATCCGGCATTCATGGGGATGTCGGCGTCGACGATAGTGCGAAAGCAATAGAGCACGGCCGCGTTCGTCACCGGCCTGGGCGCATTGAAGTTGTCCTGCTGCTGGGCGCTCGTGCCGGTGAAGTCGACCGTCGCCCGTCGCCGCTCCCGGTCGCAGCGGATCGCCACGTGGATGTGCCGGCCGCCATCCATCTCAAGATCGAACTCGGAATCCTTCAGCGCATCGATGGCGCCGCGCACGGCTTCCGCCGCGTTCTCCTGCACGTGGCCCATGTAGGCGTACACGACGTCGAGACCGAACTGATCCACCATCGCGTAGAGCTGCTGCACGCCCTTCTCGTTCGCGGCGGCCTGGGCCTTGAGGTCGAGTATGTTCTGCTTCGGGTTGCGGGCCGGATACTCTCCTCCAGTCAGGAGATCCCACAGCGCCTCTTCGCGAAAGTTGCCGCGATCCACCATCTGGAAGCATTCGATCAATACGCCTTCCTGACCCACGTGGGTGGCGTCCGGCGAAGACGAGCCGGGCGTCAGACCGCCGATGTCTGAGTGATGGCCGCGGCTTGCTACGAAAAACAGGAGCGTCTTTCCCTCTCGATCGAAGACCGGCGTTACGACCGTGATGTCGGGTAGGTGGGTGCCCCCGTGATAGGGCGCGTTGATGACGAAAACGTCGCCTGCCGCGAACTTCCCTTCGCGCTGCTGGAACACGCTCTCCACACTCTTGTCCATCGAGCCGAGGTGTACCGGCAGGTGGGGTGCATTCGCGACGAGCTCGCCCTTGGCATCGAAAATCGCGCACGAGAAGTCCAGCCGCTCCTTGATGTTCACCGAATCGGCGGTCGCCTGAAGCGTAACCCCCATCTGCTCGGCGATAGACATGAACAGGTTGTTGAAGATCTCGAGCATGATCGGATCGGCATCGGTTCCGATGGACTGTGCACGTTCGAGTTTCTCGTGGCGGGTGAGCACGACGTGCCCGCGCGCATTCATTTGCGCTGTCCAGCCGGGCTCGACGACGATGGTGCCGATGGACTCGATGATTATCGCCGGACCCGTGACGCGATGGCCCGGCTTCATGGCATCGCGGAGTACGACGGGCGCGTCGTGGAAGTCGTCGCCGGAGAAGAATCGCGTGCGCTCGT
Source organism: uncultured Gammaproteobacteria bacterium (assembly GCA_965364645.1). GTDB lineage: Bacteria > Pseudomonadota > Gammaproteobacteria > HK1 > HK1 > JAABYT01. The sequence continues at coordinate 1,280 of CBDTYP010000001.1, forward strand.
GCACGGGTGCATCCGCCTGGTCGAGATCTAGCGCGGGCTCGTCGGCACTCGCGCCGCCGCCGATGCTTTCCACCTCGATGGCCTCGATGACGACGGACTTCTCGGGAGACACGAAGCCGAACTGCGCCCTGTGCTGTTCCTCGAAGCGGTGAAAGATCTCGGCGTGGTTGCCGTGGGCGACGGTCAAAACCGTGTCCGTTCCGGCATAGCGCAGATGGAGCCTGCGTCTCGTATCGATCATCGCAGGCGCTACGCCCTGGCCTTCGATCTCGGCGGCGGACTTGCTGCCGATAGTCTCGAAGCGCGACGCGAGCCGCTCCACGACGTCTGCTTCGAAGGGCTCCTCCACCGCCATCTGGCGATTGGCGCGGATATCGGCGAGGCCCATGCCGTAGGCCGAGAGCACGCCGGCGAGGGGGTGCAGCAGCACCGTCTCGATGCCGAGGGCGTCGGCCACCAGGCAGGCGTGCTGGCCGCCGGCGCCGCCGAAGCAGTTCAGCGCGTAGCGGGTAACGTCGTAGCCCCGCTGGGTGGAGATCTTCTTTATGGCGTTGGCCATGTTGTCGACGGCGATGCGCAGGAAGCCCTCGGCCACCTGTTCAGGGCTCTTGCCGCCGCCGAGGCGCGCGGCCAGATCCTCGAAGCCCCCGCGGACGGCGTCCGCGTCGAGTGGTTGATCCTGTCCGGGACCGAATATGTGCGGAAAGTGCTCCGGGAGCAGCTTGCCGACCATGAGGTTGGCGTCCGTCACTGCGAGCGGTCCGTTCCTTCGATAGCAGCGAGGGCCGGGATTGGCGCCCGCGGACTCCGGCCCGACCCGGAATCGCGCGCCGTCGTAGGTGAGCATCGATCCGCCGCCGGCGGCGATGGTGTGGATCTGCATCATGGGGGCACGCATCCTCACACCTGCGACCTCCGTCTCGAAGGTGCGTTCGAGCTCACCGGCGAAGTGTGAGACGTCGGTGGAGGTGCCGCCCATGTCGAAGCCGATGACCTTGTCGTGACCGGCGAGCGCCGATGTCTCGATCATGCCGACGACGCCGCCGGCGGGCCCCGAGAGGATCGCGTCCTTGCCCTTGAAGAGACTCGCATCGGTGAGGCCGCCGGACGACATCATGAACATGAGCCGCACCGCGGAGTTATGGAGATCCAGCTCCGTGGCCACCTGTTGCACATAGCGGCCGAGGATCGGCGACAGGTAGGCGTCCACGACGGTTGTGTCGCCGCGGCTGATGAACTTGATGAGGCTGCTGGTCTCGTGGCTGGGAGAGACCTGGCTGAAGCCCATATCGCGGGCAATCGCGGCCGCCCGGCGCTCGTGCTCCGGAAATCGGAAGTTGTGCAGGAAGACGATGGCGACGGCGTCAATGCCGGCATCCCGGGCCCGGGCGAGCCCGTCGCGTACCGCGGCCTCGTCCAGGGCCCGTTCCTCGCTGCCATCGGCGGTGATCCGCCCGGCCACCTCGTGCACCTGCTCGAAGAGGATCTCGGGTTTGACGATGTGGCGGTTGAAGAGCTCCGGCCGGGTCTGGTAACCGATACGCAGGGCATCGGCGAAACCGTCGTTGGTGATGAGTACGACCCGGTCGCCCTTGCGTTCCAGCAGAGCGTTCGTCGCCACCGTAGTGCCCATCTTTACGGCGTCGATGCTCTCGGTGGGAATCCGGTCGCTCTTCTCGACTCCCATCAGATCCCGGATCCCCTGGACCGCGGCGTCGTTGTACGCCTCCGGGTTCTCGGAGAGCAGCTTATGGCTCAGGATCGCTCCGTCAGGAGTGCGCGCCACGACATCGGTGAAGGTGCCACCGCGATCGATCCAGAAATCCCACTTGCCGCCGTCGCTCACGTTCTGTCCCCTGCGGGTCCGGAAACGCCCGAGTGTAGAGAAAGGCCGCCCCCGTGCCAACGCGGGTCCGGAGCGGCGGTCGTCAATCCGGCGATTTTCGGGCATGATTCTTCCCCTCGAAGGCTGTTTCCGTGGAGGGGAGATTGGCCATGACCATCCAGGTGCGATCCCTGCATCCCGACTTCGGCGCGGAAATTCTCGACGTCGATCTCGCAGGGCCGATGGCCGATGCGCGGTTCGAAGAGATTGCCCGGATCGTCGAGCAGTACTCGGTCGTGCTGTTTCGCGACCAGACCCTCGATGACGAGAGCCAGCTCGCCTTCACCCGCAGGTTCGGGGAGCTCGAGTTCGGTCATGTCGCCTACGGAAACGAGGGCAAGATCGAGTACCTGGGCCGGATCGGCAACGTCGACAAGCAGGGCCGGCACATGCCGTCGCAACACGAGCGTGTCATCTTCTCCACCGGCAACGAGATGTGGCACTCCGACTCGTCGTTCAAGAAGGTTCCGGCGCGCTTCTCCATCTCCTACGCGTACGAGGTGACCCCGGAGGGCGGCGAGCTCGAGTTCGTGAGCACCCGGCCCGCGTACGCGCGGCTGCCCGAGGATCTCAAGGAGAGGATCGCGGATCTGGTCGTCGTGCACGACTATGTCTACTCGCGCTCCAAGGTCGGCGCGGACGTCGTGTCCGATTCGCTGGCCGCGACCCTGCCGCCGGTCCCGCAGAAGCTCGTGCGCACGAACCCGGTGACGGGCGACAAGAACTACTACGTGGGCTCCCACGCGCGGTCCATCGAAGGCTGGAGAGACGAAGACGCGCGCCCCTTGCTGGACGATCTCATCGCGCGGGCGACGCAGCCGGAATCCCGCTACGTCCATCGCTGGCAGGCCGGTGAGCTGATTATCTGGGACAACCGCTGCGTGCTGCATCGCGGACGCCCCTACGACGCGGACCGCTACCGGCGGCGCATGCACCAGACCCGGGTCGCCGGATACTGCTCATCCCTGGAAGAGGACGGCATAACAACCTACGCAGGCGGGACCTAGAGCCGCTCCTCTTCGAGTATCTCGAGATCCACCAGCTTCCACACGCCCTCTACGGGCTGCACCTCGAGATGTGCCAGGTAGCTGTTGGCGCGCTTGTGCACGTGTCCCCAGTGGCCGACGGAGCCCGACGCGTTCCATCGCGCACGGGCGACGAATCCTCCGTTGCTGGCGGGCTCGGCATCGAGCTCCACCAGCTCGACCGACTTTATCTTCGCCCGGGCGCCGCCCTGGTTCGCGAGCACGAGACCCTTGCGGGTCTCCAGGTAGACATCCGCGAGAAGATCGCCGTCGACGCTGCGGGCGAGGACGTCGTAGATCCGCTCTTCCTCGCGGAAGTCGAAGGCGCGGTACACGTTGTGAAGGAGCCCGGCGACGATCGCGTTTGAGCCTGCGTCGGACCAGCCCGCGTCGCGGGAAACCCAGAACGTGCCGCAGCCCATCGTGAGCACCAGGGCGCCGGCCACAGCCTGCGCCGTCCACTCGCTATCCCGGGCTCGTCGCCGGACCGCCAATCCCAGCAAGAGGAGACCCGCGCCCAGCAGGCCCCATCGCAGCCACAATGCCGCCCTCATCAGATCTCCCGGTGGCGCTTCGACGACGCGCAGTGTCGGTATCTCCGGCTTCTTGAGGAAATTCTGCCAAGTCAGGGTGCTGTAGGTCGGCTCGAGGAAGATCGGCAACGGCCCGGCCTGATCCACTGATGACGCGGGCACCTGCTGGATGCGTTCGTTGAACATGTCCCACTCCATGGTCACGAGCTGGGGCAGTCCATCCGTGGGATAGACGAAGATCGCGCCGAGAATCGCCGCATCGACGTCGAGCTCCCTCGGCGGATCGATGACGCGGCTGGTCCGCAGGGTGCGCTCCAGGAAGTTGATGCGCGCGAGCTGGGGCGTGACGGCCTCGCCGTCGATGTGCACTACCTGGCGTCCGCGCAGGAACTCGGCGGCCTTGCGCTTCACCTCGTCCTGGATCGCCACCGGGATGGTCTCGCGCCCACCGAGGCCCAGATCGATCCAGTGGTCGAGATCCTTCGGCCGCGCGATGATCTCCTTGCGTACTTCGTAGGGCTCTACATAGATGAATCCACTCATGGGCGCCGAGTACGCGCGGCGCAGCGCGCGGCCGCGAAAGCGCGAGTACCACGGATCGTCCCAGTCGAGCTCGAGGACCTGCCGGCGGGCCAGGTAGCGGAAGTCGTTCACGGCGATACCGTCGTGGTAGGCGACGAAGCCGATGCTCGAAGGCCCGCCGGTGGGCGCGTGGTCAATCCGAAGCTCCGCGGGCTCCCCGTCCGACGCGTACTCCAGGCGCGCGAAGACGACGGTCTCCGGGGGCTGATCGGTGCTCGTGAGGGGCTCTCCGGTCACCTGATCACGACGGACCCGTTCTCGGGGCTCGATGCCGATGAGGCGCCCGGGCAGGGGGGTCTGGCGGCCGTCGTCGTAGAGGGCCAGCTCGTGCGCGAAGAAGCGGGTGAGCCGCTCGCGGAGCGGCGCCGGCGGGTTGCCGGTCTTCTCGTATATCTGATCCGGCAGGATATTGGCGAAGGCGGGCAGGTCGCCGAGTCCGATCTCGAGCTCGACGTAGACCCGGTCACGCTCGATGTAGAACTCCGCGATCGTGGTCGCGAGCATCGCCTGGCTGCGAATGATCGCGTCCGCCCACGCGCTCGGCGCGAGCAGCAGCATCAAGGTCAGGAGGAGGCCGAGCGGCCCGGTGCGTCCCATGGCGTGTCGATCTGTCCGCCGGGTACGTCCGGCACTCGTTGTTCGGGATTCGATATTATCGGGAATTCCCGCCAGCCCGTACAATTACGGAATCTCCGGCCGAATTTTCGGCCCGCAGGCCGGCCCGTAGGAATCCGCTCGAGATGATTGCCATCGACTCGCTGGACTTCAGCTACCCAGGCGGCGACTTCCGGCTGCGCATCGCTGACCTGCGCGTCCAGCGCGGCGAGAAGCTGGCGGTCATCGGCCCGAGCGGCAGCGGCAAGACGACCCTCCTGAACCTGGTGTCCGGCATCGTCACGCCCCGGGAAGGAACCATCCAGGTCGACGAGGTCGCCGTCGATGAGTTGCAGGACGCGGCCCGCAGGGCGTTTCGCATCACCAGCATCGGGTTCGTGTTTCAGGACTTCGCCCTGCTCGATTACCTCAACGTCTCCGACAACATCCTCCATCCTTATCGCATCAGCCCGGCTCTCCAACTGACCGATACGGTTCGCAACCGGGCGGGTGAGCTCGCCCGGGAGCTCGGCATCGAGGACAAGCTGAATCGCTTCCCCGACGCGTTGTCCCATGGCGAGAAGCAGCGCGCCGCCATTTGCCGGGCGCTGTTGCCGGAGCCGCGGGTCATCCTCGCGGACGAGGCTACCGGAAACCTCGATCCCGAGAACAAGATTCGGATTCTCGATCTTCTCTTTCGCGGCGTCGAGAATCGTGACGCAACCTTGCTGGCGGTTACCCACGATCACGAGCTGCTCGATCGATTCGATCGTGTCATCGACTTCCGCGACTTTCATGAACCGGCCGCGAACCCGTGACGGCCAGCCTTTACATCGCCTGGCGCTATCTCGTCTTCAACAAGGTGAGAACGGCGACGATTGTCGCCTGCGTCACGCTCATCGCCGTGGTGCCGCTCGCGCTCCAGCTCGTCCTGGACGAGAGCGAGCGTCAACTGCTGTCCAGGGCGGCGTCCACGCCGCTCGTGGTCGGAGCCAGGGGCAGCGCGTTGGATCTTATAATGAGTACCCTCTACTTCGACGACGAGACACCTGAGCCCATAAGCATGGCATCGTCCCGGCGGGTTCTCGATTCGGGGTTCGCAGCACCCATTCCGATGTACGTGCGCTTCCGCGCGCGTGACTTCCCCATCGTGGGCACGACGATAGAGTATTTCGATCTCCGCGGCCTGACCATGAGGGAGGGGCGGTCGCTTGCGGTGCTGGGCGAGACTGTCCTCGGCGCCGCCGCCGCGGAGCGTTTGTCCCTCAGACCGGGAGATACGATCGTCTCCAGCCCCGAGTCGTTGTTCGACCTCGCCGGCGTCTACCCTCTCAAGATGAAGGTAGTCGGCGTTCTGGAAAGGAATCACACGCCGGACGACGTGGGTATCTTCGTCGACGTGAAGACGGCCTGGGTCATCCAGGGACTCGGTCACGGGCACGACGATGTGAGAGAGTCGACGGATCCCACATTGGTGATCGGGCGCGACGAGAAGAGCGTCGCGGCATCCGCCAAGCTCCCTATCTACAACGAGATCACCGCCGACAATCTCCACACGTTCCATTTCCACGGCGACGCGGCGGTCTATCCGTTGACTGCCGTCATCGCGGCGCCCCATGACGGCAAGTCCGGCACCATCCTGCGCGGCCGCTATGTGTCCGGCGACGAAGAGGAACAGATTGTCGTCCCGATGGACATTGTCGACGGGCTGCTGCAGAGCATATTCCAGGTGAAGAACGTCATGGATGCCGTCGTCGCCATGGTGGGAAGCGCCACGGTGCTCGCCGTCATGCTGGTGTTCGCGTTGTCCCTTCGCCTTCGCCAGAAGGAGTTCGACACCATATTCAAGCTCGGCTCCAGCCGGCTCACCGTCGTCCGCCTGGTATCCGCCGAGATCATCATCATCGGGCTCGTCAGCGCCGCCCTGTGTTTCCTGGTGCTGGGGCTGGCCCACCTGGCGGCCCCCGAGCTGGTACGCACCCTGATTATCCGGCTCTGAGACGGGCCGCCGACCAAGGGGCGCGGCGCCTCGATGGGCCCATGGAGATGGTCTACTATTGGATTGGTTCACCCGTCGATTCGTGCCAAAGGGGGCGCAATCCATTGATACGCCTGTCAACCGTTCTTCTGATTGGATTCCTGTCGATCACCCAGGGCGCCTTCGCCGAACAGGCGCCCGTCAATCTCTGTACCGGCGGTCCCGAGGGCAACTACTACGCCACCGGGCGCGACATCGCCGCCTGGGCGAGCCCGAAGTTCGTGAAGGTGAGCGTGGTGCAGACCGAGGGTTCCATGGACAACATGCAGCGGATGGCGCGAAGCGAGTGCGGTGCGGCGATCGTCCAGTCCGACGCCTACCTGGTTTACCAGACGCGCCACAAAGATCGTCCGGTGGAGGTAACCAGGAATCGCTTCCTGTATGCAGAGTTCGCACATCTCGTCTGCCGTCGTGACGCCAACGTGTCGAGCACCGGAGATCTGCTGGCGAATCCCACGCGTCACAGAATCCTGGTCGGCGCCGCGGAGAGCGGCAGCGCGGTCACGTGGCATGCGTTCACGATTCTGGATCGCCGATTCAGTCAGATGCCCGCGGAGAACGTCGGCGGCGAGGCCGCCCTCGAGCGTGTCCTCGGGGGCCAGGCCCAGTGCATGTTCTTCGTCGCGGGCCTGGGTTCGAAGCTCGGCAAGGATGTCGACAAGGCAGGCAAGGACCTTCGCCTGGTGCCGATCACCGAGGACGTGCTGCGCACTGCGCAGTTCGGTTCGACGACGTTGTACGAATCCCGGCACATTCCCAGGAATACCTACCAGAGTCTCGAAGCGGGACTCCCGGAGGGCGGGGTTGAGACGATCACCGTCGCGGCGACGCTTGTCATCGATCGGCGCTGGGCGGACCGCTATCCCAACGGGCCATCGGGCCTCCTGGGCGGAGTAACGGGCGCGATGCCCGCCATCAGCAAACGGGCGATGTCGGGCTTCAATTGAACCCAGAGAAAGAATTCGATCCCGCATCCCACAAGCTGTCGAACGAGTCGCGCTTCTTCGAGGACTTCACCGTGGGGGAGCGCTTCGTCCTCCCATCCCGGACCATGACCGAGTCGCACTTCCTCGCGTTTCAGGCGGCGAGCGGCGACAACCACCCCATTCACTACGACAGGCCCTACTGCCAGTCGCACGGGCACCGGGATCTGCTGGCCCACGGGTTTCAAGTGCTCATCCAGACCGTTGCGGGCGCGGGTCTCTTCCCGCATCTCGTGGAGGATTCGTTGATGGGGTTCATCGAGCAGAGCTCGCGTTTCCTCGCCCCGGTATATGTCGGCGACACCCTGTATGCGGCTCTGGAAGTGTCCGAGCTGAAGGCGCAACGCACGACGGGCGTCCTCAGCGTGCGTTCGAGCGTGCACAATCAGGACGGGACGTTGGTGATGGAGGGCGAGCAGAAGTATCTGCTCAGGAAGCGCGAACCGGGCGAAGGCTGACCCGGCGTCAGCGCGAAGCGCCGGCCATCTCTTCGTCGTAGCCCGCGTCGATCACGGTAGTGCGGGTCATCACCCGCCGCTCGCTCCTCGTGTCCCACGGACGACCCCGGTGCAGCATGCACCGGTTGTCCCACATGACGAGATCCCCCACGGTCCATCGGTGCGTATAGACGTGCTCCGGACGCGTGCACCAGTCCAGCAGTTCGTCGAGGAGCGGTCGGCTCTCGCCAGGCGTCATGCCCTCAATGGTGACCGCATGGGATGCGATATAGAGGGCGCGCTCGCCGTTGCCGGGGTTAGTGCGCACTAACGGTCGCGCCACCGGCGGCAACTTATCCAGAAGCTTTTCGTCGACGAGCCCCGGCGCCACCATGTCGCGGGAGCGTCGAAAGTCGTGGACCGCCCATCGACCCTCGATGAGCGCTTGTTTCTCCGCTGGCAGCGTGCGGAGTCCGGCCCGCGTGGAGGCGTACTCGGTCTCCCCGCCCCGGGAGGGCACTTGGACCGCATAGAGCAGAGACGCGAGAGCCGTCCTGGGCTTGTATGAGCTGTCCGTATGCCAGAATCGGTTCGCGGCGTTGAACAGCTGTTTGCGATCGTCGGGGGGGATGATCTCTCCGGAGTCGTCGACATTCGACAGATGAGAGATATGCAGGCCCGGCCCGGAGTCCGATTGCTTGCTGATGGCCTTCTCGAGCGGGCCGAAGTGCTCGCTGAAGGCGACCAGGGAGGCCGCGTCCAGGTCCTGATCGGGAAACATCAGGACCGAGTGCGCCTCGAATGCCTGCAGGACATCCGCGAGGGTTTCGTCGGAGAGGCGTTGGCTCAGATTCAACCCGCGCACCTTCACCCCGAACAGCGGATGCAGCGGCGCGACTTCGAAGGCGGTGGGAGCCTCGCTCATCGATCGACTCTCACGGGGCCTTCGACAGCACGACGATTCGACCCGGGACCGGCACCGGGTCGTCGCGGAGCGTCATCTCCCGGCTGTAGGCGGGGGACAGGTTGGATGCGGCGGCGAGGGCGTCGACGTAGGGCGACGAGTGCGCGTATCTCCCGGTCGGCCGCAGCGCGAAGCCGTCGCCATCGGTGTCCTCGACAGAGAACGCTATCAGCCCCCCCGGGCGCAACGCGCGGGCGCACCCTTCCATGACGCCGGCGAGTTCGCCGACGTAGGTGAATACGTCGCCGGCCACGATGAGATCGAAGGTCTGCTCCTGTCCATCGAGGGCCTCGTCGATGCTCCTGGCGGCCAACGAGTCGTAGACGTTGCGCGCGCGGCTCTTCGCCACCATCCGCGGCGACAGGTCGACGCCCACGAGGAAACTAGCGAGGGGGCGCAGGATTTCGCCGCAAAGGCCGGTTCCGCAACCAAGGTCCAGTACGCGCCAGCCCGGTGTCTCGTTCCCTGCGACGTCGAGGACGGCGTCACGGATCAGCTCGGGGACCCGATAGGAGATCTGATTCAGGTGCGCATCGAATCGGTCGGCATAGTCGTCGAAGAGCCTGGTGACGTATCCCGCCGGCGCGCCGGTCGTCATCTCGCCCGTGGTCGCGGCGAGCATGTGGCGCGCAACGTCGTCATCGGGATTCGACGCGAGCAGCTCCCGGAAACATTCGGCGGCTGCCTCGAGTTCGCCTCGCTCCTGCAGGAGCACACCCAGGTGCTTGAGCGCGAGAGCGTTCCCCGGCTCGATATCCAACGCTTTTCTATACGCGCCTTCCGCCTCGTCGGTTCTGCCGAGCATCTGCAGGGCGAGTCCCATGCCGGCGTGACCCCGGGGCTCATCGGGCGCGCTCCGCGCGCTCGCCTCGAACAGCTCCAGCGCCGCATCGATGCCGCCGGCCTCCAGCAGGACCGTACCGATCAGGTTGACCAGGTCCGGTGCGCCCCCGGCCAGCGCCAGCGCTTCGTGCAGAGCCGATTCGCCTTCTTCGTGCCGGCCGCTGAAGAGCAGCACGCGGGCCAGTCCGATGAACGCCCTCGGGTCATCCGGGGTCAGCTCGATGGCCTTTCGGTAGGACGACTCCGAAGACTCCATCTCACCCTTCGCCGAGTAGGCGTCGCCGAGCTTCGCGTGGGCAGCGGCAAAATCGGGGGCGAGCTCCAGCGCGCGGCGCCAGCCCGCGATCGCTTCGTCCGCGGCGCCGCAGGCCAGGTGGGCGCTGGCGAGATGCCCGCACAGGGTCGCGTCGTCGTCCCGGATCGTCATCGCTCGGCCGAGATAGTCGACGGCTTCGCGTGGATCGCCGCGGAGGAACGCGAGGAATCCGTGGCGATGCAGCGCATCGGGCTGATCCGGTTCGAGCTCGAGCACCTGCAGGAAGCACGCGTCGGCATCACTGCCACGTCCGTGGCGGATGTGCTCATCTCCGGCGCGCATCAAACGAGCGATCTCGGGCGCGTGATCCGACTCTTGCCCCTGGAGGTCAGGTCTCTCGGTCTTCATCGGCCTCCCCGTAGAAGTCGCTCTCACGATAACGCTCCCGCATGTGCCGGAGCAGCACGGCGAGTACGGATGCTACAGGCAGGGCGAGGAGAATGCCCATGAAGCCGAACAGCTGACCGCCGGCCAGAACGGCGAAGATGACGGCCACCGGGTGGAGCCCTACGCGGTCGCCCACGAGCCAGGGCGTCAACACCATGCCTTCCAGCATCTGGCCCGATCCGAACACCAGAAGGACCCAGAGCAGCTGCACCACGTCCTGACTCTGGATGAGGACCGCCAGGATCGCGCAGAGCATGCCGAAGATCACGCCGAGGTACGGAACGAAGCTCACCAGTCCCGCCAGCATGCCGATGGTGAGGGACCATTGGAGGCCGGCCAGGGACAGGCCGATGCTGTAGTAGACGCCGAGCGCCACCATCACCGTCAGCTGGCCCCTGAGGAAGGCCCCGAGCACCTGATCGGACTCCCGGGTGAGGGCCGAGATGGTTGGTTCGGACTGGCGCGGAAGCAGATCCCGGACGCCTGCGACGAAGCGGTCCCAGTCCCGCAGCAGGTAGAAGAGGACCACCGGTATCAGCACGGCGCTCGCGAGCCATCCCGCCAGGGCGAGCCCCGAACGGCTGATGTAGGTGACTACTTCGACCAGAAGGTCGCCTACCTGCTCGAAGTTCTTCGCCAACGCCTCCTTGGCCTTCTCGACATCGGGAACGGCCAGCTCGATACCAAGGGTCGACTGCACCCAGGGCGCGAGCTCCCGGGCGACCCAGTCGACGAAGCCGGGCGCCGCGGCCATGAACGCGCCCAGCTGCTTGTGGACCACGGGAACCAGGAGCAAGGGGAGGATCAGGATGACGAGCACGATCACCCCGACGACCAGAGACGTGGCGACGGTACGGGACAGCCTGCGGGCCACGAGCCAGTCCACCGCGGGATCGCCCAGGTAGGCGAGCAGGGCGGCGATGAGGAAAGGGGTGAGGACCGGCGCCAGCAGATACAGCAGCCAGCCGGTCAAGACCAGGCCGGCGAGGACGAACCACCTCTGGGAGTCGGTGAGCATGGACGGCGTTATCCCTGACGAAGCCGATCTATAGCGTACAGGCCGTACTCCGGACAAGGCGAGCGCAAAGTGCGCCCATATCTGCACCCTGACGCGGCGTCAGAGGAGGGTCCTGAAGCTCGGGCGCAGATCCGCGGGTTCCCGGACGCCGCTCAAGGTAGTAACCAGCTCGCCGGCGCCGTCGAACAGCAACAGCGTTACATGGGGCACATCGTAGCGGCGGGCGAGGGCTCGACCGCTGCTGGTATCGATGTCCGCGATACGGAACTGGATCTGACCTCGAAACTCCCCTTTGACGGAGTCCACGTTGCTGCGCAGGGACTGGCAGAGCCGACAGCTGGTGTCGTGGACCTGCACCACCGTTGGGGTGCCGTTTCCGATCACCGAGAGATCGTGGCTGACATCGTAGCTCTGCTTGTACGCGGTGAGTCCGAGGGCGCCCGCCGAGCAGAGGGCGAGCACGATGGCCACGTTGCGGATGCGCCGGAGGACCTTGCGCCGATTGCGCTTCGCACTGTTCTTCTTTGCCTTTCCAGTCATTCTCATCTCCTGAGCTTCGATCGCTCGAAATGGCGTCGATACTCTATAGAACGTGAAAAGGCCGGATTTGTTCGGCGGCAACTGGCGAGCCATCGGGATTTAATCTAATCAAGCAGCCGCAAATCCTGCCGATATCAACTACGTTAGACCCGTACCTCGAGGAGATTTCGACGTGAATCTGAGCAAGCCAATGGTCCTGGGACTGGTCCTCGCGGCGCACGGTGCCTCGTGCCTGGCCGGAGAAGCACCGCTTTTTCGGTATGAGGGCACCGAATACCGGGCCGAGGACGCGTCGCCGTCTCTGAGGAAGCTGTTCTTCGACTTGGACTCGATCTACTACGAGCAGCGCCAGGCCCTCGCCGATGAGCTCCTCTACGAGGCTTATCTGGATGCGGAAGCCGCGCGGCGGGGTATGACGACGGAGGCCCTCGCGGAGGAGTTGATCCGAATCGTGCCGCCTGGCGAACGGGAGATCCGCGCTTTCTATGACGGTAATGCATCCAGGATCGGTCAGCCCTACGAGCAGGTACGCGGCCGCATCGAGGAGCATCTCGTGTCCGAGCAGCTACGCATCAAGAAGGCCGCGTTGCTGAGTGAGGTCAAGGTAAAGGGCGGTTATCGGGCACTTTTCGAGGCGCCAAAGCCGCCGCCCGTGGCGATCGCGACCGACGGCTACCCGCGCAAGGGCGCGGAGACGCCGACAGTCACCATTATCGAATTCGGCGACTATCAGTGTCCGCTCTGCAAGAACGCGGCCGCCATCATGGCGCGCGTCGTCAAGAAGTATCCCGATGACGTGCAGGTCATTTACATGGATCTGCCGATCAACCGATCGGGGATCTCGAGGTCAGTGGCGGTCGGCGCCGCGTGCGCGTTGGAGCAGGATCGCTTCTGGGAATTTCACGATCTCGCTTACGAGAATCAGAGCCGGCTCGATCACGACTCGGTGCGGCAGTTCGCAAGCCAGCTCGAGCTCGACCAAAGTGCGTTTGCTGCTTGTCTCTCGAACGGTACCGGGAACGCCCGCGTCGCCGGTGCCGAGCGGGAAGCTCGCAGGCTGGGACTCAGAGGTACGCCCAGCGTCTACGTCAACGGCCAGCCGTTGCGCAGCAACCATCTGGAGAGAGACCTGGAGCGGCTCATCGAAGAGATCGTCGCGTCCGGATAGGGCCGGTCATGATTCCGAAGCGTAAAGAGACTATATAATCCGCAGCCTCGTATCTTGTCTCTGTTCAGTGCGTCGTTGCGGGAGTCCGAATCGTGAGGAAGCTGTGGAGCATCGTCAGGCGCGAACTCGCACGCGTCGGCGATCGTCGGAAGAGAAACAAGCAGGCGCGTGATCGGGCCGACCGGCGCCGCCGGCGCATCCGGGATTGGGAAGAATCCAACAAGCGCGAGCCCGATCGTATCGTCGCGCGCAGGGCTGCGCTCAAGTCGGGCCAGAAGCCCCTCGATTGCGCGTTCTGTACGGCCGCCCGCAGCTGGTTCGCGGCCAGATTGGCGCAGGTCGTGGATGCCGCGTCGGCGGTGCGTTCATACATCGCCAGATTCGTCGAACGTGTCGGCCACCGCCTGACGAGCGGGCGCGCTGACGAAGCTTTCCATGCATCCAGGGGAGTTCTTCGAAGACGCCCATATTCGGGTTCCAGACCAAGACGCTTCGAGCTCCATGTCCCGCGCGGCTATACAGATGACTCGCCTGTTCCGCTCCTGATGGTTCTGCACGGCTGCCGGCAGAATATTGCCGATATTCGCAGCATTTCGAACTTCGACGCGATCGCGGATCGTGAGGGCTTCGTCGCCGTTTATCCGTTCGTCACGAGCTACTCCGGATTCCGTATGCGGAACTGCTGGGGCTGGTGGCTCGACAGTGAGATTCGTCCGGGTGCGGGTGAAGTCGAGGACGTCTGGCAGATCGTGGAGCAGATACAGGGCGAGCTGAGTATTGACGCGCGGCGGATTCACATTGCCGGGCTATCCTCCGGGGGAGGAATGGCGGTGGCTGCCATGGTGGCACATCATGACAAATTCGCGTCGGGCGCCGCGGTAGCGGGAGTACCTTATTCCGAGACGCCGCGTGCGGTGTCGTACGGAGGGCCATCCGGCGTGACGTTTAAACCGACAGCGCAGATCGTCCGCACGATGAAATCTGTCATGGGCGCCGAGGAACGCCCGAGCCCGATCTTCATCGTTCATTCCGTAGACGACCCGGTCGTCGGTATAGGAGCCGCCAGGAATCTACGCGATTCGTGGACAGCCTGCTACGAGATCGACTCGACGCGGCCGGCGTCGGAAGTATCCGGGGTGGATGGTGAGACATCATGGGTGCACTCGAAGTACCGGGAGAGCAGGAAGCGATCTGCCGTCGAGACTGTGTTCATCGAGGGGCCCGGACACGGTTGGTACGGCGGCAATCCCGGCAGGTTCAGCTATCCGGCCGCGCCCGATACGTCCTCGCTCATGTGGCAGTTCTTCAAGCGGCATCCACTGTACTCGGACACCCGTCGTCGCAGCGGACGCATACAGATCCGCGAAGCAAGCTGATTTCACCGCGGGCATTGGCGGGTGGATGAGAATCAGACACTAACCGACCGGTTGCGGGACAATCGCCGTGGCATCTATTGGATGTTGCTGACCACGGGTCTGTTCACCAGTCTGGATGCCACCGCCAAGTATCTCGCCCAGGACTATCCCGTGCCCCAGGTGCTGTGGGCGCGTTTCAGCTTTCATCTCGTGTTCGTCGTCCTGTTCCTCGGCGCCCGTCTGAGCGTCACCCTTCGCAGTAACCGGCTGGGGCTTCAGCTGGTGCGATCGTTCCTCATGCTGGTCACCACAGGGATGTTTTTCTTCGCCGTGGGCTCGCTGCCCCTTGCCGATGTGGTCGCCATCATGTTCGTCGGCCCGTTGTTCGTGACTGCGCTGTCCGTCCCCCTGCTCGGCGACTACGTGGGACCGCGTCGCTGGGCGGCGGTGGCGGTCGGATTCCTCGGCGCTCTACTGGTCGTCCGTCCGGGCAGCGGCATCATGCAGGGCCTCGCTGTCCTGCCCGTTCTCGCTGCCTTCTCCCACGCGCTCTACACGATAACGACCCGCAAGCTCGCCAATCATGACCTACCCATGACGACGCTCTTCTATACGGCGGCGCTCGGTGCCGTGGTAACTACCGCGATCGTGCCGTATTTCTGGATCACGCCGGACCTCGCCGGATGGCTGTTGATGGCGTTACTCGGCGTGTTCGGCGCGGCCGGGCATCTGACACTCATCAAGGCCCTCGGCTACGCCTCCCCGGTCGTGGTCGCGCCGCTCAGCTACGCGAGCCTCGTCTGGTCAATCGGCATGGGGTTCGCGCTGTTCGGGGATCTGCCCGATGGGATGACGCTGATCGGCGCGGTGGTTATCGCGGGCAGTGGCCTCTACGTCTTTCACCGGGAACGGGCACGGGGCGCGAGCATCGAAGACTGATCGGAGCGCACCGCCCTGGTCGAAAATCGTGCACGACTCCCCAATGTGGTGCAACACCGTTGCCCCAGGTCTTCCGGCCCTACGTAACTCACTGAAAAGAAACGCTGAAGTGATCTGGCACGCTTCCTGCTTTGGTCTTCCGCGATTTGTTAATCGGTCGAGGAGATCAGCGTGGAAACGACACAGGAACTTCAGTACGCATTGAACACACTCTGGTTCGTGCTCGCGGGCGCCCTGGTGATGTGGATGGCCGCGGGATTCACGATGCTGGAGGCGGGGCTCGTTCGCACCAAGCACACAACGGAAATTCTCGCCAAGAATGTGGCGCTGTATTCCATCGCCTGCATCATGTACCTCCTGATGGGTTACAACCTGATGTACGGCGAGGGCAACAGCTTTATCGGCGGCGGCTGGCTGCTGGCGGGGATCGCCGGCGAGGACGGCGTGTCCATGTACGGCGACGATGGCCCCACCCATGCCATGCACGCGGACTTCTTCTACCAGGTTGTCTTCGTGGCCACGGCTATGTCTATCGTCTCCGGAGCGGTGGCCGAGCGCATGAAGCTGTGGGCCTTCCTCCTGTTCGCCGTCGTGCTCACGGGCGTTATCTATCCGATCCAGGGTCACTGGAGCTGGGGTGGCGGGTTCCTGTCCGATCTCGGCTACGTGGACTACGCCGGGTCGGGAATCGTACACATGGCCGGCGCGGCCGCCGCCCTCGCGGGCGTGCTCCTGCTCGGTGCGCGGACGGGCAAATATGGGCCTAACGGCAGAGTGAATCCCATGCCCGGCGCCAACATGCCGCTGGCAACCGTCGGGACCCTGATCCTGTGGATGGGCTGGTTCGGCTTCAACGGCGGGTCCGAGCTCTCCATGAGCAGCAAGGGCGCCGCGGACGCCGTGGCGACGGTATTCCTCAACACCAATACCGCGGCGGCCGGGGGCCTGGTCGCGGCCATGGTTCTGGCGCGACTGATGTTCGGCAAGGCGGATCTCACGATGGCCCTGAACGGCGCGCTCGCCGGCCTGGTCGCCATAACCGCCGGGCCCAATACACCGACGCCCCTGCTGGCTACCGGCATCGGCGCGGTGGGCGGCATCATCGTCGTGTTTTCCATCGTCTTCCTGGATCGAATTCGCATCGATGATCCTGTCGGCGCAATCTCCGTGCACGGCACGGCCGGCATATGGGGAATCCTCGCGGTGCTCCTGTCAAACGATGACGCGACGTTGAGCGGGCAATTGGCGGGCATCGGTGCGATATTCGCCTTCGTGTTCTGCTCCAGCCTGGTCGTCTGGTTGGTCCTCAAGATGACCGTCGGCATCCGAGTCCACGAGGACGACGAGCTCGAAGGAGTGGATCTCGCCGAGTGCGGCATGCAGGCGTATCCGGAATTCGTTGGCGGGCATTTCGCCACCTCCGACTCGCCGACGGCGGGTGGTGAGAGGCGCGCTTCGCTGTCATCCGGAATCCTCACGCCGTCGAGCTCGCCGGCCGCTTGAGCATCCATCGGCAGCGCGGCGCCGGAGTCCTCCGGCGCCGCGCTGCCCGAGTTGTCCCCGCGATACTTCTGTTAGGGAAGAAAAAAACCCGCGTGCGTTAATCCCGTGAAACCAGGAATACAATCCCTTAACGATCTCATTCGTTCCCGGATGCGATAAAGAACGCAGGTACTCGCGAATACATCCCCCCGTTACCCAACTTCCTAAGTGCGAATCCCTTTCTTCACGAACTGCACACTGGGTCACATTTCAAAAATGTGCACTCGTCACAAAACTTGTGCATTTCTATATTTTCTATGAGACGCGCTTACCCGGTCACGAAATGTTCAGGGGCATTGGGCCGGCAGCAATTGAACCAGAACAAGGGGGAGAGCGATCATGTCCTGCAAGAGATGGTGGTGGAGAGGCAACGACGATCAGACGGGGACTTCCGGGAGAGATTGGCTTTTCGGTGGCCGGGGGGGCAATACTATCGATGGCCGCGGAGGGAACGACTTCATCTGGGCCGGGCGCGGGGACGACACGGTTCTCGGCGGCGAAGGCCACGACCTGATCTTCGCCGGAAGGGGCGACGATGATGTCGACGGCGGCGAAGGTAATGACAAAATCTTCGCGGGAAGAGGCGATGACGACGTCAACGGCGGGGACGGCAACGACAAGGTCTTCGCCGGGCGTGGTGACGATGTCGTAAATGGTGGCGCAGGAAACGACAAGGTGTACGCCGGACGTGGCGACGACGTCGTCAACCACAACGTTGCCGAGAACGAAGGTTCGAGAGACTACTACAACGGCGGCCGCGGCAACGACGTGCTGGTTCTGCAGATGACCCACGCCGAGTTCAACTCGGCGGAGGTGCAGGCCGATCTCGAGGCGCTGGACGCGTATCTCGCCGAGCACGCAGGGAGATGGTCCTACCGCGCGTTCGAGTTCGAATCGATCGACCTGAAGATCAGGAACTTCGAGCGATACGAGGTCGAGTACACCGATGCCGCGCCCGTTCCGTCAAGGCGGGAAACACCTCCCCAGGCGAATGACGATCAGGTCACGATCGAGACCGGCGTCACGGCGATCGAGGAGGCCGAGTCGAACGACCCAACCAGCGGACTGCCGTTCTCCGCAACCGCGCAGGTTGTCGAACGGTCGAGTTTCCGCGTCGACTCCAGCAGCGACGTGGGAGACGACACTCTGCCGAGGGTGAGCATCGCGGGCTTCATCGGCGATGCGTCGGCCTCGAGCCAGGCGCCGAATCCGAACGACGTCGATCTCTACGCGATAACGCTTCAAGCCGGCGAAAAGCTCATCTTGGACATCGACTACGGGTTCGACCCGATGTCAGGCAAGTCGTTGATAACCCAGCTCTTCGTGCACGACGCTGCCGGCACCGTCCTCGCCGAGAACTACCAGGCCCCGGTGAGCGAGGGCGGTGACGGCTCCATCTCCGTTTTCGATTCCTATCTGGAGTTCAGCGATCCCGGTACCGGGGGAACCTACTATTTCGCCGTTTCTTCTTTCGACAACGATCCTCTGGCCGGGACCGGCGAGTACAACGCCAACGGTCTGGTCACCGGTGACTACGTTTTGAACGTCAGTATCGAGAATCCGGCGCCGGATCTTGGCGCCCTCGTCATCGGTGCGGATACGCTCCTGGCAAACGACTTTGATTTCGACGGTGATGCACTCGTCATCACCAGCGTTGGCAATGCCGTCAACGGGGAGGTAGAGCTGTCGAGCTCCGGCGACATACTCTTCAGACCTGCCGCGAATTCACCGGGATCTTTCGAGTACACCGTGAGCGACGGCAACGGAGGCGAATCCACCGCCACGGTGACCGTGAATGGGAACCCGATCAACGGCACGACGGGGGACGATGTGCTCGTGAGCACGACCGAGGACGACATGTTCGTCGGCGGTGGAGGTAGCAACAGGTTCGATTTCGCCACCGGCTCCGGGCAGGACACCATCGCCGACTACGATACGGCCACCGACGCCCTCGCAATCACCGACAACATGACGGCGGGGAGTGTCGAGGAGACGGCGAACGGCGATACCCTGGTGACCTTCGACACCGGTGACTCGGTGTTGCTGGTGGGCGTAACGGGCGTCACCGGCTCCGATCTGTTCGTCTGAAGCGGGTGTCCGAGATTCATTCACCTCCCGGCTCTATACGTCGGGAAGGTACTGGAGCGTGACGACGAAGAGCCCTGAAATTCGCCGGGCGTTCGCCGCGTGTGGCTCGGCATTCGCCGCCACCGCGGTGTTCAGCTTCTTCCTGAATCTGCTGGTTCTGGTCGTTCCCCTGTACATGTTGCAGGTGTTCGACCGTGTCCTGTCGAGCCGCAGCGAATCCACCCTGGTGATGCTGACGATACTCGCGGGATTCATGCTGCTGGTCCTCGGCTTTCTCGAGGCCGTGCGCTCGCGGGTGCTGGTGCGGGCCGGCGTCAAATTCGAAGGGCTCCTGAAAGACCGGGTCTTTGCCGCGGTCTTCGAGCGCAGTGTCGGCGCCCCAGGCGCAACCCGAACCCAGGCCCTGCAGGATCTCGACGGGCTGCGTCAGTTTCTTACTGGATCCGGATTGTTCGCACTCCTGGATGCACCCTGGACCCCGATATTCATCGCGGTCATCTACCTGCTCCACCCCTGGCTGGGCATCGCATCGCTGTGCGGCGCCTTGCTCCTGCTCACGCTCGCGTTACTGAACGAAGCGCTCACGAATCGACCGCTCAAGGCCGCCTCCGAGCGGGCTATCAAGGCGAACAACTTCGCCGAGACAAGCCTCGGCAATGCGGAAGTTCTGAAGGCAATGGGCATGCTCGCAGGCGTTCGCCGGCGTTGGTATCAACACCGGCTCGCCGCGGTGAGTCATCAGGCACAGGCGAGCGATCGTGCCGGGTTGGTGCTCGCCGGCACCAAGTTCGTGCGCCTCTATCTGCAGGTGCTGCTGCTGGGTATCGGCGCCTGGCTCACCATGCAGCAGCTCATTACCCCTGGAGCCATGATCGCGTCGGCGATTCTGTTGGGGAGGGCGCTGGCGCCGGTGGAGCTCGCCGTCGGCAATTGGCGGGGCTTCGTGGCTGCGCGAGGCGCGCTCACCAGGTTGAAGGATCTGCTGGACACCGTTCCCGTGGAGAAACCCGGCATGCGTCTGCCGCGGCCCGAGGGGAGAGTTCAGTTCGAGAAGGTGGTGGCGATGGCGCCGGGCTGCGACGCCGAGGCACCCATTCTCAAGGGAGTCAGTTTTCAACTCATGCCCGGGGGGAGTCTCGGGATAATAGGCCCGACGGCGGCGGGCAAGTCTACGCTTGCGCGACTCATGGTGGGTGTCTGGCGCGCGACGCGCGGCACGGTGCGTCTCGACGGTGCCGACGTCTACGAGTGGAGCCGCGCCGACCTCGGCAATCACATCGGCTACCAACCCCAGGAAGTGAAGCTCTTCGACGGTACCGTCGCCGAGAACATCGCTCGCTTCGGCAAGGTGGACGCGGAGGGCGTCGTCGACGCGGCCCGCAAGGCCGCCGCCCACGAGTTGATCCTGCGTCTGCCGCGGGGCTACGACACGCTCGTCGGTTCCCATGGTCACATCCTGTCCGGCGGCCAACGCCAACGCATCGGACTCGCCCGTGCGCTCTACGGCGATCCCTCGCTCGTCGTCCTCGACGAGCCCAACACGAACCTGGATCAGCCAGGGGAGCGCGCGCTGCTCGCCACCATCGCCGATCTCAAGCGTGCGGGGAAGACCGTGGTGGTGGTCGCCCACAGGCCGAACATCCTCGCCGACGTCGATCAGATCCTCTGCCTCAACGAGGGCGTGATGGAGATGTTGGGTTCCCGTGACGAGGTTATCGCGAGATACACGCTGCCGCCCGCTCCGCCGGCGCAATCCCCAACCGTCGTCTCCATAGCGGACAAGAGGCGCTCGGCGTAATGAAGCGGGGAAAGCACGCACCGAGCCGGACGGGGGAGCGCATCCCGCCGCCGCCCTCGAATCCGCGGGGATGGATCCTCGCGGGGTTCACGACTATCGTCGTCGCCTTCGGCGGCTTCGGCACGTGGGCGGCACTCGCGTCCCTCGACAGCGCGGCAATCGCGCCGGGGATCGTCGTCGTCGAGACCGAGCGCAAGAGCGTCCAGCATCTGGAAGGCGGGCTCGTGAAGGAAATCCTCGTGCGGGACGGCGATCGTGTCGGCAAGGGCGACGTGCTCATCCGGCTCGAGAATACCCACGCGAAGGCCATATACGATATCGTGCGCAGCGAGCTCGACGGCGCGCTGGCGGAGGAGTCCCGGCTCGTCGCCGAACGCGACGGCGCGGATGCCATCACTTTCCCACCGGATCTCGCGGCCCGCTCCCGGGCCCCGAAAGTGCGCAAGGCCCTGGCGGGGCAACGAAGCTTGTTCGCCGCGCGGCGCAACGCGTTGCGCGGCCAGGTCGCGATTCTGGAGAAGAGCATCGCCCAGTACCGGGAGGAGATCGAGGGGTTGCGATCCCAGCAGGCGGCCCGCGAGCAGCAACTCACAATACTCGCCGACGAGCTCCGGGGCCTGCGCAAGCTGCTCAAGCAGGGCAACGTGCCCCGGAACGAGGTGCTCGCCTACGAACGAAGGATCGCGGAGCTCAGCGGGGAGAAGGGCCGTTTCATGGCAGACGTGTCGCGGGCCGAGCAGGGAATCGGCGAGGCACGCCTTCGCATCGGGCAGCTAGAGAAGACGGCCCGCGAGGAAGTCGCGGCGGAGCTCCGTGACGTTCAGGAGCGCATCTTCGGTCTCGAGGAACGCCTGGTTGCTGCCAGGGACGTCCTGGGCAGAACGGAGATCCGCGCTCCATCCTCGGGCGTCGTGATGGGTTTGCAGGCACACACCACCGGCGGCGTCGTCGCACCCGCCCAGGAGATCCTGCAGGTGGTGCCCGTCGGCGATCGCCTCGTCATAGAGGCGCGGGTCGATCCCATCGACATCGACGACGTGGCGATCGGCCAGCAGGCGACGGTACGGCTGACGGCGTTCAAGATGCGCTCGACACCCATCATCGTCGGCAACCTGATCAATTTGTCGGCCGACCGCCTGGTGGACGACCACAACGGTACGCCCTATTACCTGGCACGGATCGAGGTATCAAAGGAAGAGCTTGCGAGTCTGGGGGACCTTCAGCTGCAGCCGGGCATGCCGGTGGAGGCGCTCATCAGGACCGGCGCACGCACGGCCCTCGGATACATGCTGTCGCCGCTGACGGAGAACATCGATCTGGCCTTCAGAGAACGATAGTTCCAGCACACCTCTGCTACGAATAGAGCCCGTGCCTCCGGTGCCAATCTTCCATGGACTCTTCCGGAACGGCCTCGAAGTGCACATGACCCGGCCCCTCGGGTACTGGAATCCAATCGGGCTTCTGAGACAGGTGGATATGGAAATACTCGGGCGGGACCGGCAGCTCCGTGTCGATCGCGGAAGCGGCCGCGTAGATCCACCTCGACCATGACGGCGAGTAGATATAGAGATGCCCTCCGCAATGCCTGCAGTCGTGGAGTCTGAGCTCCACGGGTGGAATGTCCGGGCCTGGTGGGTTACTGAAGACCGTGTAGACGCAAACGTCTTCGGAGCCTTCGACCCGTAGCGTATCGGCTTCTCCCATGACGCTCGCTACACCGCCGATGCCGCCATGGGTTTTGAGACAGCGCGTGCAGTAACAAAATCGATACGGATACGGAGTATGGGAATCGAATCCAAGTCGTACCTTTCCGCAGTGACACGATCCCTCCAGATTCATCATCGTCCAAACCTTCCTGGTTATTTCACCACAATGCTCGAACGGCCTGGCGCCGAGGCGGACAAACCGCGAAGGGGTTTCATGGCCGTGACGATGCGCTTCTCCAGTTCCGGAATCCTGCCGAGCGAAGTCGCCATTCTTGCACTGCCTCCGAGTCTGGCAATCGAACGTTCCATGGAGTTCACCCCACGCTCGAGAGGGGCTACTACGCGGGCGAGTGGATTCAGGCTGCGCTCGAGCCTGTTCACGAGCTTCTTGAGGCCCACGGCCTTCAGGATCTCATTGACTATCGGATCGATGATCTTGCTGGTGACCCAGCTCACGGCGTCAAGTGCCCATTTCACCGGTTTCAACGCCTTGTTCAGTTCCTTCAGTGGCCCCTCCAGGGGGCGCAGGGCGCGGTTGAGGTCATCGGCCGCGGCGAGGGCGTCGGCGACCGGTTTGCCCGCCCGGGCGACGCCTTCGAACCCGCCGCTGATGGTGTTCAGCGACTGGGTGAGCGCGGTCCGCTTTT
Organism: uncultured Gammaproteobacteria bacterium; assembly: GCA_965364645.1. Lineage (GTDB taxonomy): Bacteria > Pseudomonadota > Gammaproteobacteria > HK1 > HK1 > JAABYT01. The sequence continues at coordinate 24,668 of CBDTYP010000001.1, forward strand.
CGGCGATCGCCCTTATCTCGGGCGCGAGCACGGCGTTCATGCCACCGCAGGCGGACTCGACGTCCTCCGGCGGACAGTCGCCGAGGCGGCGATTCATCTCTTCCGTCACCGATAACCAGCCTCGCAGGAGCGCCTGGGCGCGATCCAGGGACTGCTTCGCCTTCGAGACCGGCGGATGAACCTTCGCGACGGCCTTCTTCGCCGGCTTGCATTGACGGTCCATCTTGTCGGCGGCGCGCTTCGCCCGGTCCGCGGTTCGCCTGACGGATCGCAGGACCTTCGCGATGCGGCCCGCCAGGGTGCCGATGACGGGGAAGGGCATCAGGAACAGCGCCGAGTATCGTAGGCTCCGCGCCTTCGATGACAGCCACCTCAAGGCAACGGAAAGCTGCCGGGGTTTGGCCAGAACGGATTTCGTGCCCTTTACCGCGGCGTGGCTCCGGTCGACCGGCTTCTGCATCTTGGCCACGTCTCCGGAGAGCCTCCTGAGATTCCGCTCCAGATTTCCGAGCTCCGTCATATTCGATACCTCTTCCTTGGTGGTCTCCTAATCGGGTGTCTCGAAGGGCTCCGGATCGAGGAAGCGTTTCACGACATTGTCCAACAGACGGGACACGTCGTTTTCGAAGTTGTTCGTGACCAGGCTGCCGCAGAATGTGATAGAGCCGGTGGAGAATACGGCGCCACCGTTGGGGCATTCGAAGAACGTCATGTCGGCGCGGATGAGATCCTTCGCGGGTTCGCCGGGCCACGTGACGATGTGGGTGAGCATCTCCTCCGGGACCAGCACCCAGGGCGCGTCGGGCGGATGGTTCTCCGAGCTCGCGATCACGACCGCGTGCTCGGGCGTGCCGAGGCGCTTGTCGGCGCGATCGAGCTCGAAGCCGGCCGCGCCGTGGGCGGACAGCCCGTGATCGCCGAACACTTCTTCGTTCACGCCGTCGAATATCCAGGACACTCTGTCGTCCGCGGCCTCGTCACGCTTTCTATAATAGGAGCCGAGAAAATTGCCCTGGGCGGTAAAGCCGACGCCACACAGATGCTGGGGCGGGCGGCCGTTGCGCCGCCACAGGCCGCCGTACTCTCCATCGAACTGGTTGTAGTACTCGCCGGGCTCCGCCGCCCACGCGCGGATACCACCCTCGCCGCGCCGGATCTCGATGACGCCGTCCTGTTCGGGCGAGAGCGCGACCTTCCAATAGAACCCGTTGCCGCCCAGGTAACAGAAGCGCCCGCCGCCGTCGCGATAGGCTTCCAACGCGTCGATCATCTCTCGGGTGTGGTACTCCGGGTGGGAGCCGGTCAGCACCACGGAGTATTGGTTCAGGAGATCGACGCCCTCGTTATGCAGCTCCCAATCCGTGATGATGTCGTAGTCATGGCCCTTGGCTTCCAGCCATGCGTTCAGGTGCGAGTCCGCCGGAAAGTGGCGCAGGCCCGATCCGCGGATGTCGTCGTAGGGATAGGTGATGTAACCCAGGCGCACCGTCAGCATCGGGCGGTGCCAGGACGCGATGGAGACCCCGCTGCCGTCGGTGTGGTAGTTGTAGGTGGAGAGCCCGTACTCGTGGTGATCTCCCGGGTTCTCTCCGTAGCCGCCCCAATCCGCCGCCTGCCGGCGCCAGGCGGCCTGCCACTCGGGATCCCTCTCCCATTCGGGCCGCGCGTGGTTGGCGTAGATCGTATAGGTGATGGTGGACGCGAGCACCGCGATCCTGGCGGTGGCGCGTCCCCTGGGCGGAACCACGTGGAAGGGCACGTTCTCCTCGGCGTCACCGGTGGACAACAGCAGCGCGTAGACCGATGAGCGCGTCCCCTCCGGGACCTTCCAGGCGAATACGGCCGGCCAGTGGCAGTCGTCGATGTCGTCCTCGTGGAAGTGGATCGCGCCGTACTCGGCGGGCGCATGGCGGAAGCACATCTCGTACCCGCTCCAGCCGGCGCCGGTCATGGCCCGGGCCGGCGTGTTCACGAGTCGTCCGTGGAGTCCCGAGGATCCCACGTCGACGATGCGGCTGCCGTGAACCTCTTGTGCGAAATCCCAGCACGCCGCCGCGGCTGCCGGCTCTTCGCCCCCGATAGCGGTCGCGATCTCCGAATCCGACAGCGCGCGATCGTAGAGGGTCGGGCGCTCGAGCTTGCCGTTGAAATGCAGGGTGGGCATCCCGTGGTCGGCGGCCGCCATGAGCAGGGGGCCGTCCGCTTTCGGCGACGCGCCGTCACTCAGCACTACGCTCGCGTCGAACAACGCGGACGTGCCGACGGATGCGTGTCCGATGGCGAGTTCCCTGGTGTCGGCGTCGAATCGCAGCCAAACGGTCTGCCAGCGCCGCTCCGGAAGCGCCCTCGCGCTCCGCAGCTCCTCGAATGCGCCGCCGTTTCCCATGACCGCCGTCAACCGCCCATCTTCGCCGATCATCAGTCCGAAGCCGCGGTGGCTTTCTTGCTCCAATCGTGCGATCAGCGCCTGCCGGCGGCCGTCGAGGCGCGTGGGCCAGGCCCGGCAGACGACCGTGAAGCTCTTCCCCGAGAGCCAGGGCTCGACGCCATCCACGACCGCGTAGGACCCATGGGGCACCCGTGGCGGGCCGCACTCCGCCAGCGCAGTGACGTCCGCGTCGATCTCCTCCAGCTGGATTCCCGGGCCCGCGGGGTTCGCATCCGACGAGATGACCCGAACCACCCGAGCCGTCACCGGCTCCCGGGTGACGCTGGCTGCATGAAATGTGATGGTCTCGCCGGGACGGACGGAGAGGCGATCGGCGTAGGCGGCGAGTGGCAGCATGGGTGTTTCTTCAGTCGGCGAGCTTGGATGTGACGCTGTCGATCTTGTCCTGCATGGTCTGATCGCGATCGGTGCGTGTCCCGATTCGGATGGACGTGCTGACGCGCGGCGCGCCCATCTCGTGGATGCGCTCGTGACACTGCCTGATCGCGTTCATGACGTCGTCCCAATCGCCCTCGACGTTGGTGCCGTAGGCATGCAGCCGGGGAGTCAGCCCCGCATCGCGGAAGATTTCCTCGCAGACGGCGACGTACTTCGATACCGAGACGCCGACACCGATGGGTACGACGCAGACGTCGGCAATTGCTTTGATCACCTCATCTCCCCCGAGCAGCAGGATAGCAAACCCAATCGTATGCGAGGGACCCGCGCTGCGCCAGGCTTCATCGACCGCTCAAGAAACCACCATGAGACAGACCCAGCCATCGATCTTCTCGTTGACGTGGTAGGGCTCCTTTGTGAGGGACAGACACGTCACCCTGCCGGCGGCGGCGAGCTCATCGATTTTCTCGCGAAAGCCGAAACTCTCGAATGCCCTCTCGTTCACGGAGAAACACAGGAAGCCGCCGGTTGCCACGACGCGAACGCATTCCTCCAGCGCCGGCGGGAGGACGTGCTGCCCGAGGACACCGACGCAGACGGCAGCGGCGTAGGCGCCATCGGCGATATCGAGATTGGCATTGAGATCGGCCACGGCGAGATGCGAGTAGCAATCCCGTCCCCTCGCCACAGCGAGCATCTCGGCCGAGAAATCGACGCCGTCGATGCTCCCGTAGCCGAGGGCCGACAATGCGTCGCCGGCGAGCCCGGTGCCGCAACCGAGGTCGATCAGCCTCGCATCCCGATCCGGCAGGTGCCGTGCTATCGTCCGGGCGCAGATGACGGGGCTGACATAGCCGATCTCGGCCAGAAGAATTTCGTCGTACTGCCCCGCCGCGTCGTCGTAGAACGACCGCACGTCGGCGTCCTCTTCGAGCGCGTAGATTCGGTCCAGAAACTCCCGTCCCCTGCCCATGAAATCCTCGCCTGAGCGCTCCTGCTGCCTTGCGCCCGCACTGTATGTGGTCCGTAGCTCGATTGTAAGGCAGTTGGAACGCCGGCCCGGTTAGCGTGCCTGATGACTGAACGAGGGTTGCCGTACAGCGTTTGTACGGGTCGTCGACATGGAGTGCCGCCTCTCCGGCCGGGCGGCTCCAGCTGCGACACTAACTCGTTGATTTTTCGGACACCGGCCCGGCGGCACGAAAAATGCAAAGGACTATGTGAACGTTGCTCCGGGCGACTCGACGGGGAGGCTCCGGCATGAACGGATGGCGCGGCGCGTGGCTCCTGGCAGCCGTTCTGCTGCAGATCGGCTGCGCGGCGACAGTGCCGCCCCACCGCACCGTCGACAGGGTAGCCTCCACCGGACTCGCCGCCGACGAGGGTGTCTCCGTGGTCTTCGACAGGGCGTTGCCGGGACTCTTCGCGGGCAGAGAGGAGACCATCGCGCGTTGCGTCTTCGACGCGCTCGAGGACATTCGACCGGATGTGAATGCCATTCGCCCCCGCGTGTTTCGAAAGGCGGCATTTCCCACCCGCTCGTCGGAGCCAACGCCCGTGACGGCGAGGCCCTGGGAGAAGATGGTCCTCGATCCCAAGGTGCGGAAACGCGTTTCCGAAATCGGACTCCGCTACCTGGTGATCGTGGATGTCGAGAAGAGGGACGGCACATCCGACGGCGACGCGTTCTCAGCATTCATCGTTTCGGTCTACGGAAACGAATGGCAGGCCTCCACGAAGATCACCGCGACCATCATGGACGTCAAGCTCGGGCACAAGGTCGGGACCGTATCGATCCACAGCACCGACACCGAAGGCTACTCGATTCTGTTCGTTCTGTACTACCCGCTTCCGTTCTACGACCCGGACCAGAGCTATCATCTTGCCTGTAACGAGCTCGGTGCCACAGTCGCTCGTTTCCTGTCCGCCGAGGTCGATCTGTTCGCGGCGACCCGCAGCGGAGATACGATACGGATCGAAAGGCGGATCGAAGAAGGTGCGTATCTGGATGCACGAAACGAGCACGGCGAGACGGCGCTTCACATCGCGGTGCTCGACAGTAAGGTAGAGGCGGCGGGGGTACTGATCGCTAACGGGGCGAGCCTGGAAATTGCCGCGAACAATGGAAGATCACCTCTCGAAACCGCACTCGCATACGTAGACGAGGAGATGAGCCTTCTCCTGATCGAAAGCGGGGCATCGGTCGACATCGAAGACCATCTCGGTCGCACACCCCTCCATATGGCTACCGAATTCAGGGACACCGAGGTACTGACATCGTTGATCCACCATGGAGCACCGATCGATGCGCTGGACGACACGGGAGCCACTCCCCTGGCTCTGGCCGTGGGCACGGGAAACCGGGCGGCGGCCCGTGTCCTCATCGAGGGTGGTGCGGATCTCGAGAAGCGAGCCAGGAATCGGCGGTGGCCCCTCGAGGAAGCCGTCTTCCGGGGCGATACGGACATGGCTTCCCTGCTGATCGCCGGCGGCGCCGACACGATGGATCTCGATGAGGAACTCGACAATCATCTGCTTCACTCGGTGCGGTCCGGTCATCTCGAGATGGCGGAGCTTCTGATCGCCCGGGGCGCAGATGTCAACGCGACCTACGAAGATGAGAGAAAACTTCTATCAATTGCCGTTCGGAAAGCGGACGAACCGATGATGCAGATGCTCCTGGACAACGGGTCACGGGTGAACGCGCGGGAGCGGCACGGCCAATCCGCTCTGCATGTCGCCGTTGGTACCCGGTCGCCGGCTGGTGTCGAGCTCCTGCTCTCTCGGGGTGCCGACGTCGATGCGGTGGATGCAGACGGGAGAACGGCTCTTCGCCACACTGCATACGAAGACAACGTGCTCTTTATGAATCTCCTGCTCTCCCATGGCGCGACGATCGATACGAAGCGCGCGGACGCGCTGCTGATTCCAGCGCTCGACAGTGCGATCGACAGGGGAGACCGGCACTCCGCGGAGGTGCTCGTCGCTCTCGGCGCGGATGTGAATTTCCCCGATGGCCACGGTAGGACGGCGATACATCGTGCCTCGGAGAGTGGTAACGATGGGGCCATCCTGGAGCTCATCGAACTCGGCGCGGATGTGAGCGCGAGAGATGGCCATGGCGTTACGCCGCTGCACCTGGCCGCGATGGCGGGCAGTCTCGAGTCGTGCAGAACGCTGCTCGAACAGGGTGCCGATGCCGGGTCGGCTGATAGGAAATCCAGGACACCGTTGCATGCCGCGTCCTACTTCGGACACGCGGACATCGTCGAGTTGATGGTCGATGACGGCGGCGAAGTCAATGCCGTAGACCGGCTCGGGCAGACGCCGCTTCTCCTCGCTGTTCGCCGTAACCATACCGGGGTATCTGAGTTTCTCGTCGCACGAGGTGCGAACGTCAACGTCACCGACGCGAAGGGACGCAGCGCTCTTCAGGCGGCGGTCTACCAGAATCAGCTTTCGGTGGCGGAGCTTCTATTGAGGAATGGGGCGGATTCGACCATCAGGGATGAACTGGATCGAGATCTGCATTCGGTCGCGACTCTCCAGGGCAACACCGAGATGATCGAGCTTCTCGAGAAGTATCGCGCCACGGCGCTATCGATGTGACAGGCGATTGGGTGTAAATTTCCAGGCTCGCCATATCAGCTGTCAATCGGAGACTCCAGACATGACCGTCGAAAACAAAGTCACGATTATCACCGGGGGAGCCCAGGGTATAGGTCTCGCCTGCGGTCAGCGCTTCGCCCGCGACGGTGCGCGGGTGGTACTGGCCGACATCAGTGACGAGAAGGGCGAGGCCGCGGCCGAGGCGATTCGCTCAGAAGGAGGAGATGCGGTCTATGTCCACTGCGACGTCGGAGATAAGTCCCAGGTGAATGCCCTCGTCGAAGGTACCGTCGAACGTCACGGTCGCCTCGACGTCATGATTTCCAATGCCGCGGTCCTGCACATCGCGGACATTCTGGACCTCGAGGAGGAGGACTACGACCGCGTCCTGCGGGTCAACCTCAAGGGATTTTTCCTGACAGGCCAGGCGGCGGCTCGACAGATGGTGGCCCAGGGCGGCGGCGGATCGATAATCAACATGTCCTCCATCCAGGCGGTGATCACCCTACCCAACATCCTGACCTATTCGATATGCAAGGGTGGAGTAAAGTCCCTGACCGTGAGCATGGCCCTCGCGCTCGCCGACAAGGGTGTACGCGTCAACGCGATCGGGCCCGGCAGCATCGCCACCGACATGGTGATGCAACTCATGGTGGACGAAGCTGCGCGCAAGAAGCTGCTCTCGCGCACGCCCCTGGGTCGTTTGGGAGAACCGTCGGAGATTGCGTCAGTCGCTGTCTTCCTCGCCAGCGACGAGTCGAGCTACGTCACCGGGGAGACCATCTACGTCGACGGGGGCCGGCTCGGACTCAACTACACGGTGCCGGTGCCGGACTGAGGCGCAAGCGCAGAGTCGCTCAAGGGCTCGTCATACGATATCGCACGACGCGGTCGTTGTAGGTATCGGAAAACCAGACGTCCCGGCCGCGGATCTCGACCCCCTCGGGTCGATTGAACACGCCCTCTCCCTTACCGGAGCGGCTGGTGCCGATCACTTTGAGCAGCGTACCGTCCGGCGCGATGATCTTGATCTGATTGCTGTACTTGTCGGCCACGTAGATCCGCCCGGCCGAGTCGAAGTCCATGTAGCGGGGCCCGTCGAACTCATAGGGGCTGCCCTTCAGCTCCAGATCGACAGCGAGTCCGGAGCCGAGGCGGACCATTCGATCGTTCGACGCGTCCGCCACCCAGGCCCGCCCGGATGGGTCGAACTCGACATCGTGGGGTGAGGAGAATCCTCCGATCTCTCCGACGACCTCGCCGTCCTCGTAGATGACCAGGTTCCCGGAGCCCGCCCCGGTCGCGAATACCCGGCCGCTCCCGTCGACGCCGACGCCTTCCGGTGCCCGGATCTTCCCCTCGATGGAGTCCACCAGCCGGCCCTCGGCGCCGCTGATCTCGTAAACGGCGATGCGGTGATTCCGGGTGTCCGCGACCAGGAGCCGTCCCCCGGCGTCGAATACGACGTCATGAGGAGCCGCCAGCTCGCCGTCCCCGAAGGCGCCGACCTCGACGAGGGTGTCCGCATCGAGCACGGCGATCCGGTCGTTGTCGTTGTCGGCGACGAACAGGTGCGCGCCGTCCGGCGATAGCACGATGTCGTGGGGGTGGGCGAGGTTCTCGGCGCTCGTCGCCATCAACGTGAGCGCGAGATCGTCTCCGCGGACGGCCCCCGCGCAGGCGAGGGCGCAGACGAACAGCGCGAGTGCGGGAGCGAATTTCCGCCGCATAACCACAGAACCGTTGCTCAGGCCGCCGTCGACACTCCCGCGTCCGGTCCGAGCCACTGCTCGAGCGTCTTGCGCAGATCCCTGACGTCGTAGGGCTTGGAGAGGAAGCCGTTCATCCCGACGTCCCTGCAGTGTTGCTCACCATCACTCAAGACGCTGGCGGTCAGCGCGATGATCGGCACCCGCTTGCCCGATGCGATGCTGGATTCGTGGTCGCGAATCCGGCGAGTGCTCTCGAATCCGTCCATGACCGGCATGTGGCAGTCCATGAATATCAGATCGAAGTCCCGGGCGCGGAACTTGGCGAGGGCCACCTCGCCGTTCTCGGCTACGTCCACGTCGCAATCGAACATCTCGAGCATGCGGCGCGCGACCCGCTGATTCATCACGTTGTCTTCGACGACGAGTACGGTCGCGCCGAAGGTCGGCATGCTCGGCGTTGGGACGGCTTTGAGCGTCGTCTGTTCCCTCGCAATCGGTTCCCGAACGAGCATGTCGCTCAGGGCATGGTGGAGATCCCGCTGCGAAATCGGTTTGCGCAGAGTGGCATCGATGCCCAGCTCGCGCAGGTTCTCCGGCTCGCTGCCGAGCAGGTCGGAGAGCATCAGCAGTATGCGCGGCCTGGACGAGCCGATGCGGGTGCAGATCTGGCGGGCGAGGGCGATGCCATCCATCCCCGGCAGCGTCCTGTCTACCAGCACGAGATCGAATGCGCCCCCGGCGACGTCCTGGTTGCGAAGGACGTTCATGGCGAGACTGCTGCTCGCCACGCAGACGGGCTGCATGCCCCAGGCAGTCATGTAGTCACGCAGCGCGCTCTGGACCGCCATGTTGTCCTCGACCCCCAGGACTCGCTGCCCTTGGAGCTCGGAAGACCGCACGGGGAAGTGTATCTGGTCGAATTCGGCTTCCACCGGCACGCTGAAACCGAAGGAGGAGCCCTTGTTGAGCGTGCTGTCGACGTGAATCTCGCCGCCCATGAGCTCGACCAGCTGTCTCGATATGGCGAGGCCGAGGCCGGTGCCGCCGTACTCTCTGGTCGTCGAGGAGTCGGCCTGCGAGAATGAGTCGAAGATCCTGTCGAGATCCTTCTCCCGCAGCCCGATACCGGTATCGCATACCTCGACGTGTAGCATGCCGCCTTCGGAGAGCCGGTCGACCTTTGCACGAATGGCGATTTCTCCGGAGTGCGTGAACTTGACTGCGTTCCCGACCAGGTTGTAGAGCACCTGCTTCAGTCGGCGGCCGTCGCCGCGAAGCGATTGCAGAGAGTCGCCGTCCACTATCGAGACGAGCTCGACGCCTTTCTGGGCGGCTTCATTGGAGAAGAATGCGGCGGTATGCTCGACCAGCCCTCGGAGATCGAAATCCGTCTCGCTGACCTCGATCTTGCCCGAATCGAGGCGCGAGAAGTCGAGGATATCGTTCACCACGCGCAGGAGATGGTCGCTGCTCGACTTGATCATCTGCGCGCATTCCAGCTGCTGGGATTCGAGGCCCGTCTTCAACAGGTAGTCGGTCATGCCGACGACGCCGTTCATCGGCGTGCGGACCTCGTGGCTCATCTTGGCCAGGAACTCCGCCTTCGCCTGGGCCGCCTTCTCAGCCTCGTCCCTGGCTTCGCGCAGGGTGGCCTCGGCCTGCTGCCTCTCGTTGATCATCTTGTTGAATGCGTCAGCCAGGACCTGGAACTCGTCCTGGGAATTGACGTGGGCGCGCTCCGAGAAATCCCCCTTGGTGATGGCTTCGGTCACGACGAGCAGTTTCCGCAACGGATTCGTGAACGTTCTGGAGAGGAAGAGTGCGGTTGCGATCAACGCGAGCAGTGTGGCGAGCGTGATCCCGATAACCATGTTTCGAAGGTTGTTGGGCGCCTCCACGAACTCGTCGTAGGGAAGTGTTACGAGCAGCGACCAATCGGTGCCCGGTACCGGCGCGTAGGCGACATAAGCGTCGACGCCGAGGATGCTCGCGCGCCCGAATCCCTTGCCGCCTCCCGTTGCCGCGCCGAGGAGTGCGCGCGACGGATCATCGTCTCCCGACGCGGTCTTGAGCATGCGGTTCTCGTCAGGGTAGGACAGCACCTTACCCTGTGAATCCACGACCGTGATGAATCCGAGCTGGCCGACTCCGGCTTCACTCGCGGGAGCGATCAGCTCCGACAGTGGTGAGCCGGCACGGATCATCCCAGCGAACTGACCGAAGAAGTCCTGATGCCAGTACGCGAAGCTGACGAACGGTTCTCCTCCCGGGGGCGTCTCCACCGCGGAGACTATGGCCTCGTTGGGATTCGCGGCCGCGAGCCGGAAGATGCTGGTGGCGGAAACATCCTGGAAGTTTTCGCTGACGCGGCCGCCCACCATCCGCTCTTCCTCGATGCCTTGCTCGTTCACGTACGTGAGGAAGGGAAATGTCCGTTTGTGCTCGGCGAACTTGCGCCCCAGGGAGTAGAAGGCGAAGTTGCGTGCATAGCGCTCCGTCGCATCGGAGAGCGCCAGTGCCTTGACGAGCTCCTGTCTGCGCTGGAGCTTGTGCGCGATTTGCTCGCCGGTCGACTGCGCGAGCAGGTCCAGGGTTTCGCGTTCCCGGTCGGTCACCGTCGTCATCAGTACCTGATGACTGATGATGCCCAGCGCGATGGTGACGGTGAGGATGATCGCGCAATAGGGGAGGAGGATCTTCTGCTTTATGGACTTTCTACTCATCGGTCAGTCCCTTCATTGTTCGACCGGAATCGAATGGTTCGCGTTGATAATCGTGTGTGCCGCATCGGAGTGGAAAAACTGGACAAAGTGCGCGGCGCACCCGTTCAGCGGCTCCTTGTACGCGATGCCGAGATGCAGCGGGATCGCGGGAGACGCGACTAGAGCCTGACCGGAGGAGACCCCGTCGATCGCGATGGTCTTCAAGGGCAGGCCCGCGATGATGGTCATTGGCAGCGCGCCGAGAGTGTAGGGATGCTCGAGCAGCAGTGCCTTGGTCTCGAGGCTGCTGAACGTAGGCTTGGCGGCGGCCGGGATCTTCTCGAAGTCCGGGACATACTTGACCAATGTCCTCAAGGTCGTACCTCCGTCGCGAATCAGCGGGTAGATCGCGTGGTCGGGTCCGCCGACTTCGTTCCAGTTGCGGATGCGGCCGGCGTAGATGTCGTTGACCTGCTTCGCGGTCAACGACTGCACGCCCTCCACCGAGGGGTGGACCGCGAACACAACCTGGGTCTCGGCGACCTCAGTGTACACGAGCCCTTTGGCGCGCTCCTTTTCCTTCAGCGGCCGCGATACCCGCGCGAGATCCGCCTGTCCGGCAAGCAGCTGCCGGATGCCGCCCCGGGATCCCACCGAGTCGGGCACCGATGCCTGGCACTCGGCATGGTGTTTCTCGAAGGCGGCGGCCACCTCCCGGAACAATTTCTGGCTCGCGCCCGTGCCGGCGACGACGATAGCCTCGGCGTGTACTGCGCCGGCCAGAAACAGGGCCGCCACGATCCCCGTCGCGAACCGTCCGATGGTCATCATATGTAAACTTTTGTAATCAGAAACACTGAATTCGATCATCGGAGGCCTTATATGTTGTTTTTCAGACGTCTAATTCTTAAGCGTTGTATGTCCGGAATTCTCTGCAGCGTGCACATAGTGTCGACTGACGCACAAATCGACGCAGAAGCGTCTATGATTTGATCAACTCGACAAGGCTGCTGAGGGGAATGTGGGACGGGGGTTCCAATCTCGTTCTCCAGCAATTTGAGTTACTAGAAAGACGCTTCCGTGGTCGTTTGCGCGGCCGAGGTTTTGCTCGCCAATATTATTGTTGCGGCGCAGCGCTTCGGACGGCGATCCACGGGGTCGAGTTGGCCCCGGTCAATCAGTCTAAGTATAGAGCAGGCCGGGCGTCTAGCCAGGATGGTAGCAGGATGCAAAGAACAAATAGTGTCTGAAAATTAAAAGCCGCGACCAGGGACCGCCATGCGGATGACCGTAGGACGACGGCAGGAGTCGGAGAATGAGCGAGGGGGTCAGTCGCAACCTGCGGCTGGCACACAAATGGGCGGCTATCGCCGTCTGTGTGCCACTGCTGATAGTGATTGCCACCGGCATTTTTTTGCAGGTGCGCAAACCCGTAAATTGGATTCAACCAAACTCTGAACGGGGCTCGGAGACTTTTCAGCCTCGATTAACCCAGGATCAGATACTGGCAGCCGTACGCGATGTACCGCGGATGGAGGTGACCGGTTGGGATGACCTTCTGTTGACGGACTACCGTCCGAGAAAGGGCATCATCAAGGTAAGAACCCCCGGCCATCTGGAGACTCAGATAGATGCCGCCACCGGTGCTGTGCTGAAGACCGGCCAGCGCTGGAACGATATCGTCATGAAGATCCACGACGGTTCGGCATTCGGCGGCAGGCTCTGGCTGTTTCTTCCGGCCGGTATCGGCGCGCTGTTCCTGACGGTATCCGGGCTCTACCTCGGGTTCGTCGCCAGCGCTCGCCGCTGGCGACGTCATCGGTCGAAACGGCAGCGCGCGGACAAGCCCGTGAGCATGGCCCGCAAGCCGCTGAACCTCACCCAGTTCTGCTTCAAGTACCACTACTGGGCGGCGCTGCTGGTCACGGTTCCGTGGCTCGTGGTGATCGTTGCGGGCCTGGTGTTGCAGCTGCGCTACGAGATTCCGGGGGTCATGCCCGAGCACAAGCAGGGTGTTTCCACCGTGCCGGTGCTCGAGTACCAGCAGGTGCTGGATGTGGCGAAGACCATACCGGAGCTGCGGGTGGAAGGCTGGTCGGATATCTGGCGGGTCTACACCTACCCCGGCAAGGGCATCATGGAGATCCGTACGAAGATCGGCTACGGCGCCCAGCTGGATGCCGCTACCGGACAGATTCTCGACGTGTACGCTCGCAGCGCGGATTTCTGGGAAGACGTCCACGAAGGGATCTTCGGGCGCCAACAGCTGAACGGCGTGAAGGTCTTCGGGGACAAGAAGACGGATCTCTCCTTGTGGTTGTTCCTCCCCGTGAACATCATCGCGCTGTTCCTGTGGTTCAGCGGCGTAGTCGTTGCTCTGCGCACCACCGTCAGGAAGTCGGCCTCCGTGCCGAAGACCGTGCCGACGCCGGCCGAGTCCGCACTCGCGGCCGCCGCTTCGTCGTCGGCCCTGGAGCTTCTCGACGAGGCCGCGACGCCTCGACAGGACGCCTATGTCCGCTTGCGCGATGAAGAGGAGATGGAGCTCGCAGAGGGTTTCCGTGAGGCGAGGTTGCTCGCGGAACGGCGGCGCGCCGCCGCCATGCGGGTGCTGCGCCGGCACGGGGATCTCACTGATGCGGGCGCCCGTGCCTCCGGGCAGGCGACCGCGGGCAAGGGCGCGCGGCAGGGCCGCCGCGCGGGCTGGCGCCGCCGGACCGGCTGACACGACGAATCGGGCCCGCCGCAACTCGCGGCGGGCCCGACAAGCGTCGATTCGGTAGTATTCTGCCTCGGGCGTCCGTCTGAGACGCCGGTTCCGCAATCGAGGTAACTTCCATGGCGACGCTCGGATTCGACGTGTACGGCACCCTCATCGACACGGCGGGGATCGCCGCTGCACTCGAGAGATACGTTGGCCCGCGGGCCGCGGACTTCGCAAGGGTCTGGCGAGAGAAGCAGCTCGAGTACGTGTTCCGGCGCGGTGTCATGGGAAGCCGGGCGGACTTCGCCACCTGTACCAATCAGGCGCTCGACTATTGTCGACTGCGCTTCTGCCCGGACATGAGCAACGCCGATCGCGAGGCTGTGCTCGGCACCTACCGGGAGCTGCCGGCCTTTCCCGACGCGGGGCGCGGCCTCGAGGCGCTCTCGAAGACCGATGCGCGCCTGTTCGCATTTTCCATGGGGCTTGCCGACGACGTTGCCGCGTTGCTGGAGCGAGCGTCTCTCGATGTCTACTTCGAAGGCTTCGTGGGGCTCGCCGAGACGGGACTCTTGAAGCCGAGTCCCGATGCCTATGCCCACTTCGTGCAACAGACGGGGACGGCGAAGGAGGACGCCTGGCTCGTCTCCGGGAATCCCTTCGACGTCATCGGCGCCGTGTCCGCCGGCATCAACGGCGCCTGGGTCAGGCGCTCCGCCGACGCGGTGTGCGATCCGTGGGAGATCGTCCCCACCGTGACCGTCGACGCCATCGACGGGCTGGTCTCCGCCCTCGACCTGTCGGCAGCCGCCACCTAGGGGTCGGTCGAGGGTCGATTCAGGGCCGGCTCCAGCGGGCGATATCCCTGTCCCTGGCATCGCGCACGTCCTGCATGGCGATGGCGGTGGCGATGGATTGGGTTGTGGGCTCCACCGCCGGGTAATGACGCTGTTCCTCCACCGATCTCGTCGCGCGCCGGGTCATGCGGTAGAGAGCGAACAGCGTGAGCAGCCCGTGCACGCCGCAGAGTGTCCACAGGAATCCCACGGACCCGAAGCGCGACATCAGCAACGCCGCGGCGACGGGGCCGATGCACGCGCCCACGCCCCTCAGCAGTACGATGGTGCTGCTGGCTGCCACCATCTGGTCGGCGGCAAGGTAGTCGTTGATGTACGCCACGCACAGAGAGTAGAGGGGCAGGGCGAGGCCGCCGTAGAGGCACATCAGCCCCACCAGCATGGTCGTCGAGGAGTCTGCCGCGAAGGTGGCGGCGAAGCTTACTGCTCCGGCGCATAGTGTCACGATGATGATGACGACGCGGCGGTTGACGATATCCGAGAGCCGCCCGAGGGGCCACTGCAACAACACGCCGCCGAGCAGCACCGCCGCCATGAAGTAGGAAACCTGCTGCAGGGACAACCCGATGTCGCTCGCATAGACGGCCGCCATGCCGAAGATCGCACCGTAGGTCATGCCGGTGACCAGGCTGCCGACGACGCCGAGCGGCGAGACCCGGTAGAGCTCGCCCAGGCTGATCTTCCTCGACGTTTCGAACGCCGGCGCGCTGCCCGCGGTGAGCGCGATGGGGATGAGCGCAACGGATACGAGCACGGAGACGAGGATGAACAGCATCGTGCCCGACGGGTCGGCGAGATTCAGCAGCAGCTGCCCGACGCCGAGCCCGCCCAGCGAGATCACCATGTAGACGGCGAGCAGCTGCCCCCGCGTTTCGTTGTCCGCGCGTTCGTTCAGCCAGCTTTCCGCCACCACGTAGAGGCCGGCGAGGGCGAAGCCCGAGGCGACGCGGAAGATGCCCCACGACAGGGGGTCCACGAGGACGACGTGCATCAGGATGGCCGCGGAGGCGAGGGAAGCGAGGGCCGCGAACACGCGAATATGCCCCACGCGCCCGAGTAGACCCGGCACCACCAGCGAGCCGAGGAGGATCCCCAGGTAGTAGCCGGCCATGACGATGCCGGTAGCCGACGTCGCGAAACCTTCCATGGTGGCACGCACGCCGAGGAGCGTGCTCTGCAGGCCGTTGCCGAGCTGAATGAAGGCGAAGCCGAGCAGCAGGGCCCAGGAGTGAGTGATGGCGCGGATCATCGTGGCTCGCAGGCAGGTGGCGAGGATCTACTCGTCCTACGCCGTGTTGCGCCGCCGCCAGTCCTCGATGTACTCGATACACGCGTCGGCATCGGAAATGTCCGCGTAGCGGCGGGAGACGTCGCGCAGGTTGTCCTGATGCGGTCCCTCGTCGTGATCGCCGACGCAGTCTTCCGGCACGATCGTGCGGAAGCGGTGGCTGAAGGAATCGACTACGGTTGCGCGAATGCAGCCACTCGTCACGCAACCGGTGACGATGACCGTATCGACCTGCTCCTTCACGAAGTACGAGGCAACCGTCGTGTCGAAGAATATCGAGGCGCCGGTCTTGCAGATTTTGACGTCGTACTCCGGATCGTAAATGCGTTCGTCGAGCTCGGTGCTGGGGTGACCGTGTATGAACGTCTCGTGGACCGCCTTCACCTTCCAGTACGGCATCTCGCGCTCGTTCAGGTACGCTGTGTTGCAGTTCGCGACCGGCACACCGCATGCGCGGGCCTTGTCGAGCAGACGCTGGGTATTCTCGACTCCTCGAAGGACCAACGGCGCGCCGCCGAGCGCGTAGGCGGGATCGGTGAACCCCACCTGGTAGTCCACCACGACGATACCGGGCTTACGGCCGAAGCCGATGGGGACCTGGGAGTAACTGCGATCATCGTAGACGTCTGTCATTATACGAACCATCCTTCTCACCCGCGCCTGAGCGCATCATCTTAGCAGGACTTCGAGCGCGCGAGGCCCGTCTGGGACGCGCTGGCCGGGTGGACCACGCTCATGGGTGACGAGATTGCTCGAGATGAGGCTGTTCCGCCCCGAAAGCC
>CBDTYP010000002.1:0-33126 GCA_965364645.1 uncultured Gammaproteobacteria bacterium
GTCGAGGAAGAGGTCGAGGTGGAGGCCGCTGTGGCCGAGGTGGCCGAGGAGCCGGCGCCGAGCGCCGAGGCGAGCGAGCCAGAGCCCGAGCCGAAGGCTGCGGCCACCAAGAAGAAGGCCGCCAAGAAGAAGCCGGCCGCCAAGAAGACGGCGAAGAAGGCCGCCACGACGAAGAAGACCACCAAGAAGAAAACCGCCGCCAAGAAAGCGGGCGGCGATTGACCCCGATGGCGGCGGCACTGGATACAGGAACGACAATGCAGATTACGGCAGCAATGGTGAAGGAACTCCGCGAGCGTACCGGCGCCGGCATGATGGAGTGCAAGCAGGCGCTGGTGGCCGAGGACGGCAACATCGAGGCCGCGGTCGAGACCCTGCGCAAAAAGGGTCAGGCCAAGGCCGACAAGAAGGCCGGGCGCATCGCCGCCGAGGGCGTCATCGGGTTCGCCCGGGGCGCCGACGGCTCGAGCGGCGCCCTGGTGGAGCTCAACTCCGAGACCGACTTCGTGGCCAAGCAGGATGAGTTCCGCGAGTTCGCCGATACTGTCGCCAGGCGCGCCCTCGACGAGGCGCCCGCCGACATGGCGGCGCTTCTCGGTGCGTCCCTGGACGCGGGCGGCGGACAGAGCGTCGAGGATGCGATCCGCGACATGGTGTCGCGCATCGGCGAGAAGATCGTCCTGCGCCGCTTCGAGGTCGTGAAGAGCGCGGACGGGTGCGTGGGCGCCTACGTACACGGCGGGCGCATCGGCGTGCTGGTGGACCTGGACGGCGCCGACGACAGCGTCGGCAAGGACGTCGCCATGCATGTCGCGGCGAGCGGTCCGCTTGCCATCGGCGAGGCCGACATGCCGGCCGAGGTCTTGAGCAAAGAGCGTGAAATCATGCTCGCGCAGATTGCCGACAGCGGCAAGCCGCCGGAGATCCAGGAGAAGATGATCACCGGACGGATGAAGAAGTACCTGAAAGAGGTCACGCTCCTCGGTCAGCCCTTCGTCAAGGACCCGGACCAGAGCATGGAAAAGTACCTCGCCGGCGCCGGAGCGTCGGTCAACGCCTTCGCGCGCTTCGAGGTGGGCGAAGGAATCGACAAGCGGACGGAGAACTTTGCCGAGGAGGTCTTGGCACAGGTGCAAGGCGACTGATTCATTTCCCTCGTCTTCGACGCCTGACCTTTGGCATGCCGGCGGCCGCAGCCGGCACGGTGGGCCATTAACATGGGCGCTTCAAAACCGAAGTACGGGCGTGTCCTTCTCAAGATGAGCGGCGAGTCGCTCCTCGGCGAGGAAGGTTACGGTATCGGCAAGGCACCGCTCGAGGCCGTGGCCGCGAGCGTTGTCGAGCTGACCGAGGCGGGCGTCCAGGTGGCGCTCGTCATCGGCGGCGGCAACATTTTCCGCGGCGCCGGGCTCGCGGCCGGCGGCATGGAGCGGGTAACCGCCGATCATATCGGCATGCTCGCGACCATCATGAACGCGCTCGCGCTTCAGGACACCATGGAGAGTCACGGCGCTTTCGCCAGGGTGATGTCCGCGGTACGCATCAACGAGCTGTGCGAGGACTACCTGCGACGCCGCGCCATCCGTCACCTGGAGAAGGGCCGCGTGGTCATCTTCGCCGCCGGCACCGGTAACCCCTTCTTCACCACAGATTCCGCCGCTTCCTTGCGCGCCATCGAGGTCGGCGCCGATCTGCTCATAAAGGCTACCAAGGTGGACGGGGTCTATTCCGCCGACCCGATGCAGGACCCGAAGGCCGAGCGTTACACCCGGCTGACTTATGATGAAGTACTGGACGACCGGCTCGCGGTCATGGATGCCACCGCCATCGTTCTCTGCCGGGATCATGGCATGCCGCTGCGGGTAATCGACATGAACAAAGAGGGCTCGCTGCTGCGCACCGTGATGGGCGAGGACGAGGGTACCCTGGTTACCGGCGGGTAGGGCGAGACGCTAATCGGTTATGATGCCGTCGTTGCAATGGTAGGCAGTCAGATGATCGAAGAAATCAAGAAAGACACCAGGACACGCATGGGTAAGAGCGTCGAGGCGCTGAAGCACGAGTTCAGCAAGTTGAGGACCGGGCGCGCGCAGGCGACCCTTCTCGACCACGTGATGGTGCCTTATTACGGCTCGGATGTGCCGATCAATCAGGTGGCCAGCGTCGTGGTTTCCGATGCCCGCACCCTGACGGTGACGCCCTGGGAGAAGAAGGTCGTCCCCGACGTGGAGAAGGCGATACTGAACTCCGATCTGGGGCTCAATCCGGTCAGCGCCGGGGACGTCATCCGCGTGCCGCTGCCGGCGCTCACCGAGGAGCGGCGCAAGGAGATGACCAAGGTCGTGCGCCACGAGGCGGAGAACGCCAGGGTCGCCATACGCAACATTCGGCGTGATGCGAATCAGCATCTCAAGGGACTCATCAAGGACGAGCATCTGGCCAAGGACGAGGAGCACCGTGCCGAGGACGAGGTACAGAAGCTCACCGACAAGTTTGTCACCGAGGTGGATGAGCTGCTCAAGGCGAAGGAACAGGATCTGATGGAATTCTGACGAGTCCGTCGGAATGTGCTCGAGAACGGGATGGAAATGAACGGAGACACCGAATCCAGGGATGTGAGCGCGAAGTCCCCGCGCCACGTGGCGATCATCATGGATGGCAACGGCCGGTGGGCCAGCCGCCGCCGCCTGCCGCGCTTCGCCGGTCACAAGGCCGGTGTGGAGACCGTCAAGGGCGTGGTGCGCGCCTGCGGCGAGCACGGCGTGGAAGTTTTGACCCTGTTTGCGTTCTCGAGCGAGAACTGGCGGCGCCCCCAGGAAGAGGTGGGCCTGCTCATGGGGCTCTTCATGACCGCACTCGAGCAGCAGGTGCGCAAGCTCCACGAGCACAACATCCGCCTGCGGATAATCGGCGATCGCAGCGCCTTCAGTCGCACGCTCCAGGAACGTATCGAGGCGGCGGAGACCCTGACCGGAAACAACAGCGGCCTTGGCCTCGTGATCGCCGCTAACTACGGCGGCCGCTGGGACGTGACCCAGGCGACGCGAACCATCGCGGAGCGTGTCCACGCCGGTGAGCTGAGTCCCCAACAGGTCAGTCCCGAGCTCATCCAATCGCTGCTCTCGCTTGCCGATCTTCCGGAACCGGACCTCTTCATACGCACGGGCGGAGAGAAGCGCGTCAGCAATTTCCTGCTCTGGCAGCTCGCCTATACGGAGCTGTACTTCACCGACACCCTGTGGCCGGACTTCGACCGCCAGGCATTCGAGGGAGCCCTGACTTCGTTCGCTAACCGCCAGCGGCGCTTCGGCCGCACCGGCGATCAAATCGCCACGGCGCAGAGCGTGTGAGCGTGACCGACGTGCGCCGGTCCCGGTCCCCGGTCTGAATGCAGACGCCGGCTGCCGACACGGCGCCGACCATCCGGGGCTAGCAATCCGCCATGTCCAGTCTCGTCAAGCGCATCGTCGCCGGGGCCATCCTCGCCGCGGTCATGATCGGCGCCACAGTGACCCTGCCGACCCCGTGGTTCGCCCTGCTGACCGCCGTCTTCGTTCTCATCGGCACCTGGGAATGGTCCGCCATCGTGGGATGGAACTCTCCCGGCCGGCGCCTCGCCTACGCGGCCTGCTCCGGCCTCGTGTTGCTCGCCACGGCCTGGCTGGTGAGGAGCGAGGCGGGCCTGTGGGCCGTGCTGCTGGCGGGGCTCGCGTGGTGGCTTACGGCGCTGGCCTGGGTGGTGCGCGCGCAGCAGGGACTGCCCGTGGACGCCCTCGACCACCGGTCGGTGCGCCTCGTCACCGGTTGGCTCCTGGTGGCGCCGGCCTTCGGCGCCCTGGTGGGCCTGCACGGCATTCCGGAGTCGGGGCCGCGTCTCGTGGTCTATCTCCTGATCCTGGTTTCCACCGCCGACAGCGCCGCCTACTTCGTCGGGCGGCGCTTCGGGAAGCGCCGGCTCGCGTCCAACGTGAGCCCCGGAAAGTCCCTGGAGGGCGTGGCTGGCGCCATGCTGGCGGTGGCCGTGCTCGCCGCCGCCGTCGCCGCGTTCGGGGGTCTCGACAAACCCCTCGTGTTCGTGGCCTTGAGCCTGGTGACGGCGCTGGTGTCGATCCTCGGCGACCTGGCCGAGAGTACGTTCAAGCGCCGCGCCGGCGTGAAGGACAGCGGCACCATCATTCCCGGTCACGGCGGTATACTCGATCGCATCGACGGATACACTGCGGCCGCGCCGATCTTCGCGCTCGGCTGCATCTGGCAGGGCATCGCGTAGTGAAGAGGATTACGATACTCGGGGCGACCGGTACCATCGGCGTCAACACTCTGGATGTGGTGGACCGCAATGCGGATCGCTACGAGGTGTTCGCCCTGACGGCCAACACCAACGATGAGCGGCTCGCCGAGCAGTGCGTGCGATGGCAGCCCCGCTTCGCCGTCATGGCGGACCCCGAGGGCGCCGTGCGTCTGCGGGAGCGTCTGGCGGGACGTTGCCCCGAGACCGAGATACTCGATGGCGTGGCCGGACTCGAAGAGGTGTCCGGACGCAGCGAAGTGGACTTCGTCATGGCGGGCATCGTGGGCGCCGCCGGTCTGCTGCCGTCGCTCGCGGCCGCGCGGGCCGGGAAGCGTGTGTTGCTGGCGAACAAGGAAGCCCTGGTGATGTCCGGGCGCCTCTTTATCGATGCCGTGCGCGAGAACGGCGCAGAGCTGTTGCCCATCGACAGCGAGCACAATGCCATCTTCCAGTGCATGCCGGCGGGGTACGACGGCGGCCTGGATGCCGCCGGCATCCGGCGCATTCTGTTGACGGCCTCCGGCGGGCCGTTCCGGGAGTCTTCCCCGGCGGAGCTCGCCGACGTCACGCCCGAGCAGGCCGTAGCGCATCCCAACTGGGTCATGGGACGCAAGATCTCGGTGGATTCGGCCACCATGATGAACAAGGGGCTCGAGGTCATCGAGGCCTGCTGGCTCTTCGACACGGGCCCGGATCGCCTGAAGGTCGTCATCCATCCCCAGAGCATCATCCACTCCATGGTGGAGTACGACGACGGGTCGGTGCTGGCGCAGCTCGGCAATCCGGACATGCGCACGCCCATCGCCCATGCCATGAGCTGGCCGCAACGCACGGAATCCGGCGTCGACAGCCTGGACCTCACGTCCATGGGCGATCTCAGCTTCGAGGAAGCGGACATGGAGCGCTTCCCCTGCCTGCGCCTGGGCTTCGAGGCCGCCGGGGCCGGCGGCGTAGCCAGCGCCACCCTCAATGCCGCCAACGAGATCGCCGTGGCGGCATTCCTGGACGGCGGCATCCGCTTCACCGACATCGCCCGTGTCCTGGACACCGCTCTCGACGGCAACCCGGGTGGCGAGCCCGCGTCCCTGGACGACGTGCTGGCCATCGACGAGGCCGCCCGCGCGCGGGCGGCCGAACACGTGACCCGGCTCGCCCGGTGAAAGCGTCCTTTGAGCTAACCTTGGAGTACCGATGTCCGTAGTCTCCTCCATCCTCTGGTTCGTGGTTGCCATCGGCGTCCTCGTGACCGTGCACGAGTTCGGCCACTTCTGGGTGGCGCGCCGCGTGGGCGTGAAGGTTTTGCGCTTCTCGGTGGGCTTCGGCCGCTCCCTCTGGACACGCCGCGCAGGCCCCGATCAGACCGAGTACGTGCTGGCGGCGATCCCGCTCGGCGGCTACGTGAAGATGCTCGACGAGAACGAGGGGGAGGTCGCCGAGGAGGAGCGCCACCGTGCCTTCAACCGCCAGGTCCTGTGGAAGCGTATCGCCATCGTCGTCGCCGGGCCGGCGTTCAACTTTCTGTTCGCGATCTTCGCCTACTGGCTGACGTTCATCATCGGCATCGGCGGACTCAAGCCGATCATCGGCGAGGTGGAGCCGGGGGGCGCCGCCGCCGCCGCCGGGCTGGCCGCCGGGCAGCGCATCGTGGCTGTCGATGGGCGCGAGACCCGCACCTGGCAGGGGGTCGTGGAATCCATCATCGGCGCGACGCTGAAGGACGCGGATCTCGAGCTGGAAGTCGAGGCGACCGGCGCGGCCGCCCACATCGTCACCCTGGATCTCCAGGGCAAGGGCGTCGACGAGTTCAGCCGCGGACAGATGTTCGAGGCTCTCGGGCTCACGCCGAAGCGACCGGTCGTCCCGCCGGTTCTGGACGAGATCACGCCCGGAAGCCCTGCCGAGAGCGCGGGGCTCCGCTCCGGCGATCGGGTGGTGGCGCTGGACGGCGACAGGATTGCCTCGTGGCGGGAGTTCGTGGCCTACATTCGCGCCCATGCCGAGCAGCCGGTGGAGATACGAGTGGAGCGCGAGGGGGCGACCCTGAGTCTCATGGTCCGCCCGGCGAAGGTCTCGGGGGACGGCGGTGCCAGCTACGGAAGGATCGGGGCTGGCGTCACGCCCCCGGCGGAGGATTTCGGCGAGTTCTACGCGACCGTCCGCTACGGGCCGTGGACGGCCTTCACCAGGGCCGCGGCCAAGACCTGGGACATGACGATCCTGACCCTGCGCATGCTGTGGAAAATGGTGACCCTGCAGATCTCGGTCAAGCACCTCAGTGGCCCCATCAGTATCGCCCAGTACGCTGGATTCTCCGCCGAAGTCGGGATCACGCGCTTCCTGGACTTTCTCGCCATCGTCAGCATCAGCCTGGGGATACTCAATCTGCTGCCGATACCGATTCTCGACGGAGGTCACCTGCTGTATTACCTGATAGAATCCGTCACCGGGCGTCCGATGTCCGAGGAGGCGCAGTTCCTCGGTCAGCGCCTGGGGATCGCGATGCTGATCGGTTTGATGAGCCTCGCGTTTTACAACGACCTGGCACGCATCTTCGGGTGACGGTCGGGCGGGGCACCGGGTTGACGAAACAATAACCACAATGCCTGCATTTCGCCTCGCACGTGCTTACCTGTTTCTCTTCCTCATCTGTTTCTCATTCGCCGCCACCGCCGCCGAGCCCTTCGTCGTCAGAGACATTCGCCTGGAGGGACTGCAGCGGATTTCCGCCGGCACGGTCTTCAATTATCTGCCCATCAAGGTGGGCGATACGGTGGACTCGTCGCGTACCGGCGATGCCCTGCGCGCCCTCTACAAGACCGGGTTCTTCCGCGACGTCCGCATAGAAAGAGAGGGCGATTCCCTGGTCGTGTTCCTCCATGAGCGGCCCTCCATCGCCACCATCGAGTTCACGGGTAACAAGGAGCTGAGCACGGAGGACCTCCTTGAATCTCTGGAGCAGGAAGGTTTCGCCCAGGGACGTGTTTTCAACCGCTCTACCTTCGATCAGGTGGAGCAGGAGCTGCGCCGGACCTACTTCGCCGTCGGCAAGTACGGGGTGAAAATCGAGAGCACCATCACCCCGCTCGAGCGCAACCGGGTCGGCATCTCTTTCGATATCTCGGAAGGGGCCGTCGCCACGATCAAGCAGATCAATATCGTCGGCAACACCGTCTACGACGATGACGATCTGGTGGATCTCTTCGTGCTGGAGACGACGGGCTTCTGGTCCTGGATAACCAGCGCGGACCAGTATTCGAAACAGAAGCTCTCAGCCGATCTGGAGACGCTGCGTTCGTACTATCTGGATAGCGGTTACATCAATTTCAACATCGACTCGACTCAGGTTTCCATTACCCCCGACAAGAAAGATGTCTACGTCACCATAAACATCACCGAGGGCGACCAGTTCACTATCAGCGAAATTCGCATGGCCGGAGAGATCCTCGTGCCGGAGGAAGAGTTGTTCGGCCTCGTCATAGTGGAGCATGGCGATATTTTCTCGCGACAGAAGATTACCGAAACCAGTGCGAACATCAGCGATTGGCTCGGCAACGAAGGCTACGCCTTCGCCAATATCAACGCGGTTCCGGAGATCGACAGCGAGAAGAAGGAAGTCGCATTGACGTTCTTCCTCGACCCCGGCAAACGCGTCTATGTGCGGCGAATCAATTTCAAGGGCAACACGAAGACCGAGGACGAGGTCCTGCGCCGAGAGATGCGCCAGCTCGAGGGCGGCTGGATCTCGACCGGCGCCATCGAGAGGTCCAAGGAGCGGCTGGAGAGGTTGGGGTTCTTCGAAGACGTGAACGTCGAAACCCCGGCCGTTCCGGGCACGACCGACCAGGTCGACGTCAACTTCTCGGTTACGGAGAAGTCTTCTGGCAGTCTCATCGTCGGCGCCGGTTTCTCTCAGGTCGCGGGCGTTACGATCAACATCGGGGTGACCCAGGAGAACTTTCTCGGCACCGGGCATCGAGTCAGCGCGACATTCAACAACAGCGACATCAACCGTACCTTCGCCGTCGGCTGGTTGAACCCCTATCTCACTCAGGATGGCGTGAGCCTGTCCGTGGATGCTTATCTGCGTAAGACTAACGCCGGTGCCGCGAACCTTGCGGATTACGATCTCGACGAGCTGGGTCTCAGGCTCGGCACGGGGGTTCCCATTTCGGAATTCAATACGGTCGACTTCGCGATTACACCGCAACGCACCAAGTTCACCGCAGGCTCCGACGCGTCCCAGGAGGTGCTGGACTTCGAGACCCAGACAGGGGGCGAATACACGACGTATACGCTGACCGCAGGGTGGTCGAACGACACCCGCGATAACTTCCTGCTGCCGTCGAAGGGCTCGCTCATCTCGCTGGTCGGCGACGTGACGACGCCTGGCAGCGATCTGACGTTCTACAAGCTCACGTTCAGATACCAGCAGATGTTCGATCTCACCCGCCTGTTCGCGCTGCGCTTCGATACCCAGATGGGCTACGGCGACGGCTACGGCGACATCAAGAGCCTGCCCCTGACCGAGAACTATTTCGCCGGCGGCATCCGCTCGGTGCGTGCGTACGAAGCCAATACCCTGGGCCCCCGGGATTCCAAAGGAGACCCCATCGGCGGTGATCGCAAGCTGACGGGCACCCTGGAGCTCATCCTGCCGCTGCCATTTATTCGGGACTCGAAAGCCTTTAGAATTACGACCTTTGTGGACGCCGGAAACGTGTACGGGCCGGGCCAGAATTTCGATTTGAGCGAAATGCGGGCCTCGGCCGGAGTTTCCGGTATCTGGGTGTCTCCGTTCGGACCGTTGACCATCAGCTTGGGATGGCCATTCAACGACCAGCCTGGCGACGACATTCAAAACTTCCAATTCACACTGGGGACCGCTTTTTAGACATGGGTCATTCAAAGAGTCTGCGACTGAGAGGCCTTGCCGGGGCGCTACTGGTGCTGGCAGCGGGCATGCTCGCTGCCCAGACGGCATCCGCCGAGATGAAGGTCGGATTCGTCAACGTGGCGAAGGTCCTGGAGCTCGCGCCCCAGGCCGAGGCGGCGCGCAACCGTATCGAGCGCGAGTTTGCGCCGAAGGACAGGGAACTCCTGCAGCAGCAGAAGGATGTCCGAGGTCTCGAGGATCGCCTGGTGAAGAACGCGGCGGTCCTTTCCGAGGCCGAACGGCAGCGCAAAGAGACCGAGATCCGCGCGGCCAAGCGGGAGCTCCGCCGCCAGCAGGACGAGTTCCGGGAGGATCTCAACCTGCGCCGCAGTCAGGAGCTCAGCAAGCTGCAGCAGAAGGTGACCGAGGTGATCCAGTCACTCGCCAAGGCCGAGAAGTACGATCTCATCGTCTCCGACGGTGTCATCTTCGCCGGCAAGCGCGTTGATATCACCGACAAGATCCTCGAGCGCCTGCGCGGGGACTTCAAGAAGGGCAGTCAGTGACGGGAGCGCACGCAGCCTGGCTGCCGGCTTGAGTCCGGATAGCCTACGTCACACAGGGGGCCGCGGGTTGGGCTATTCGCTGCGGGACATCGCCGAAGAGCTCGGTGCGCAAATGCATGGCGACGGGGACTGCCGCATCGAGAGTGTCGGAACTCTCGCCGACGCGGGCTCCGGCGATGTCAGCTTCCTTGCGAATCGGCGCTACCGGCCCCAGCTTCTGCAGACTCGTGCTTCCGCGGTGATACTCGAGCAGGAATTCCTGTCGTCCTGCCCCGTGGCGGCGCTGGTCGTCAGCAATCCCTACCTCGCCTACGCACGGGTTGCCGCCATGCTGGCCCCTGGACATCCGGGGGATAGCGGCGTCCACCCGAGTGCCGCCGTCAGCGCGGCGGCCAAGCTCGACGCGAGCGTTTGCATCGGGCCCCAGGCGGTCGTCGAGGACGGCGCAACCATCGGCCGGGGCACCGTGATCGGCCCGGGTTGTGTGATCGGACGCGAAGCACGTATAGGCGAGGACTGTGTCCTCGAATCCAATGTGAGCATCTGTCACGGCGTTCGCATCGGGGATCGCGTTCTGCTGCATCCCGGGGCGGTAATTGGCGCCGACGGCTTCGGAATCGCCAACGACGAAGGCGTGTGGGTGAAGGTCCCGCAGCTCGGTTCGGTGTCCATCGACGACGACGTCGAGATCGGCGCCAACACGGCCATCGACAGGGGGGCGATCGCGGATACGATCATCGAGGAGGGCGTGAAGCTCGACAACCTGATCCAGATTGGCCACAACGTACGCATCGGTGCCCATACGGCGATTGCCGCCGGAGTCGCCATCGGCGGCAGCGCGAGCATCGGCAAGCGCTGCACGATCGGCGGCGCCTGCTCGATCGCCGGACACCTCGAGATCGCTGACGACGTGCACCTGACGGCGCGATCCGCGGTGCCGAATTCGATACTCGAGCCGGGCGTGTACTCGTCCGGCACTCCAATCATCCAGGAGAACCGCGCCTGGCGCAGGAACGTCGTACGCATTCGTCAGCTGGACGACATGGCGAAGCGCCTGAAGAACCTGGAGAAAAAGCTCAACGAGAGTTGAGCTAAGAGGACCATAGCATGGCGGAAATGGATATCGGCGAGATACTCAAGTACCTGCCGCACCGATACCCGATGCTGCTGATAGACAGGGTCGTGGAATTCCAACACGGCACTTCGTTAGTCGCGATCAAGAATGTTTCCTACAACGAGCCTTACTTCCAGGGGCATTTCCCCAATCGCCCGGTAATGCCCGCGGTGATTATCCTGGAGGCGATGGCCCAGGCAACCGGCATTCTCGTGCTGCGCAGCATGGACAAGTTGCCGAACGAGAAGTCCATCTACTATTTCGTGGGCATCGACGGGGCCAGATTCCGACGCCCGGTCGAGCCCGGTGACCAGCTTCGCATCGAGGTCAATCTTCTGCGTTCGTCGAGGGGAATTTGGAAGCTTCGCTCCGACGCCACGGTGGACGGCGAGACCGTCGCCAGCGGCGACCTCATGGGCGCGATGCGGGAACTGGAGACTTGATCCATCCCACCGCCATCATCGAAGCGTCGGCGAAGATCGCACCAGGCGTCAGCATCGGTCCCTATTCCATCATCGGCGCCAACGTCGAGATCGGAGAGAGCACCTGGATCGGTCCTCACGTTGTCGTGAACGGACCGACCCGCATTGGGCGCGAGAACAGGATATTCCAGTTCAATTCCATCGGCGAGATCCCTCAGGACAAGAAGTACGAAGGCGAAGAGTCAACCCTGGAGATCGGCGATCGCAACATGATCAGGGAGTATTGCAGCTTCAATCGTGGTACGCGGCACGGGGGCGGCGTCACGCGAATCGGAGACGACAACTGGATCATGGCCTATGTGCACGTCGCCCATGACTGCCAGGTAGGCAGCGACATCATCATGGCCAACAACGCCACCCTCGCGGGGCACGTTACGATCGGGGATCACGCGATTCTCGGCGGATTCACGCTCGTGCATCAGTTCTGTTCCGTTGGTGAGTACAGTTTTTCCGCCATGGGTACGGCAATCGGCAAGGACGTCGCGCCCTATGTCATGGTCGCGGGTCAGCCAGCCACCACGCGGGGTCTCAATAGCGAAGGACTCAAGCGACACGGCATCGAAGGTGACGCGTTGCGGGAACTGCGCGAGGCCTACAAGGTCGTGTTCAGACGCGGACTCAAGGCGGAGGAGTCCATCGAGCAGCTGGACGGCATGGGCGCGGGGTCACCGCAGATCCGGGCCATGGCGGAATTCATCAGGTCATCAACGAGGGGGATCGTCAGGTAGTGGTCGGGGGCGGCCGGGTCTGGCCGACGATCGCCTGGTGAGCCGGAAAGCGACCGACATTGCGCATTGCCATCATTGCCGGAGAGGCGTCCGGCGACCTTCTGGGCGCCGGGCTGATACGAGCCATCACCGCCCGTTACCCCGAGGCGCGCTTCGAAGGGATCGCGGGACCCCGGATGATCGCGGCGGGTTGCGAGGTTCTCTATCCGATGGAGAGACTGTCGGTCATCGGTCTCCTGGAGACCCTGCGCCGTTACCGGGAGCTGCGCGGCGTGCGTAGACGGCTAATCAAACGATTCATCGACGATCCGCCGGATCTCTTCGTGGGAGTCGATGCGCCGGACTTCAATCTTTCCGTGGAGCTCGCGCTGCACCGGTCGGGTGTTTCGACGCTGCACTACGCGAGTCCTCAGGTCTGGGCGTGGCGTAGATATCGCCTGCCGAAGATCCGGCGCGCCGTGGACATGATTCTCACGCTGTTTCCCTTCGAGGAGGCGTTCTTCCGGGAGCATGGCGTCGAGGCGCGCTTCGTCGGCCATCCGCTCGCGGATGAGATCCCGGATGACCCCGACAGCGGCGCCTCACGCTCCGAGCTGGGGCTGCCCGCCGACGCGGAAGTCGTCGCGATCCTGCCGGGCAGCAGAGTGAGCGAGGTCTCGCTTCTCGCCGACACGATGGTGGGGGCCGCATGCTGGCTGGGACAACGTCGCCCGGCGGTGAAGTTCGTCGTGCCCCTGGTCAACGATCTGGTGCGCGAACGATTCGAGGCGGCGATGGCCGCCTGCCCCGACTGCCCCGAGATGCAGCTCCTGGCGGGCGGCGCGCGGGTTGCCATGAGCGCTGCCGATGCCGTGCTGCTGGCTTCGGGCACGGCGACGCTGGAGGCTCTGCTGCTCAAGCGCCCGATGGTGATCACCTACCGGTTGAGTCCCCTGAGCTGGTGGGTGGCCAGCATGGTCGTGAAGGTGCCCTTCGTCGGCCTGCCGAATCTCCTGGCCGACGAGCCGGTGGTACCGGAGTTCCTGCAGGACGATGCGACGCCGGAGAACCTCGGCGGGGCGTTGCTCGGATTTCTGGAGGACCCGGGCAGCACGGAGCGCCTGAAGGAGGAGTTTCGCAGGATTCACGGGAGGCTGCGTAACCACGCCGACGAACGTGCCGCGGACGCGGCCCTGGAAGTGATGGGAGTGCCCACGGGCGGGCGGTAGACCGGGGCCGAGGCAGAGAGCATGGTGGACTATCAATTGATTGCCGGTGTCGACGAGGCGGGAAGGGGGCCGTTGGCCGGCCCCGTGGTGGCCGCAGCCGTGATCCTCGACCCGCGCTTCCCCATCGAGGGGCTACGGGACTCGAAACAGCTGAGCGCGGCCGGGCGGGAGCGGCTCGCGTCGCTCATCCGCGAGCGGGCCCATGCCTGGAGCGTCGGGCGCGCCGAGGCGACGGATATCGACCGGATTAACATCCTGCAGGCGACGCTGCTCGCGATGCGGCGCGCGGTGGAGGGGCTGCCGGCGTGTCCCGATCACGTGCTGGTGGACGGACAACACTGCCCCGGCCTCACGTGCAGCGTGGAAGCGGTGGTCGGCGGGGACCGGCGCGTGCCGTCCATCAGCGCCGCCTCGATCCTCGCCAAGGTGATGCGGGACGCGGAGATGGTGGATCTCGACGACCGCTACCCTCAGTATGGATTCAGGCGTCACAAGGGGTATCCCACCAGGGAGCATCGTCTGGCGTTGATCGAGCACGGCCCCTGTCCGCTTCACCGGCGCAGCTTCGCGCCCGTGCGGGCGGCAATCGATTCGGATGGGCAACCATGAGCCGGTCCTTCGTCCACCTGCACCTGCACACCGAGCATTCCCTGGTCGACGGGATCGTGAGGATTCCGGCGCTGGTGGACGGGCTGATCGCGGCGGAGATGCCCGCGTGCGCGGTCACGGAGCAGAGCAACCTGTTCTCGCTGGTGAAGTTCTATCGCGCGGCCCAGTCCGCGGGCGTCAAACCGATCATCGGCGTGGATACGTGGATGTGCCCCGACGAGCTTCTCGACCAGCCGTCCAGACTGGTATTGCTCTGCCAGTCCGGCGCGGGGTTTCGATCCTTGAGCCGGCTCATCACCCGGAGCTATTCAGAGGGTCAGATTCGCGGCGTGCCCATGCTCCGCCACGACTGGCTGGAGGGTAACGCGGAGGGGCTCATCGCTCTTTCCGCGGGCGCGGCCGGAGACGTCGGTCAGATGATCGCCGCCCATCGTGCCGTGGACGCGGAACGGCGCGTGGAACAGTGGCTCGCGCTGTTCCCGGATCGCTACTACATCGAGCTGCAGCGCATAGGCCGCGACGGGGAGGAGCTTTACATCCAGCACGCCCTGGATGTCGCCGCGAAGCTGGATGTCCCGGTCGTCGCCACGAACGATGTCCGCTTCGTCGCCGCGGAAGACTTCGAGGCGCACGAGGCCCGGGTCTGCATCCACGAAGGCAGAATCCTCGCGGATCCTCGTCGGCCGAGAGACTTCAGCCCCCAGCAGTACCTGCGCAGCCCGCAGGAGATGTGCGAACTGTTCGCGGACATCCCCGAGGCGATCGACAACAGCGTCGAGATCGCCCGCCGCTGCAACGTAGAGCTGGAGCTCGGCAGGGACTTCCTCCCGGATTTCCCCGTGCCGGGAGATTCGGATCCCGACACCTACCTGGTGGAGCAGGCCCGGACCGGTCTCGTCAGTCGGCTCGATAACAGTGACCAGGCCGGCGATGCCGTAGACAGGCAGGTCTACGAGGAGCGGCTGGAAAACGAGCTCGGCATCATCACGCGCATGGGGTTCGCGGGCTATTTCCTGATTGTGGCGGATTTCATCCGCTGGTCCCGCGAGCAGGGCATTCCCGTCGGGCCGGGCAGGGGTTCCGGTGCGGGCTCCCTGGTCGCCTACTCCCTGCGCATAACGGATCTGGACCCGATTGAGTACGAGCTCCTCTTCGAACGCTTCCTGAATCCGGAGCGCATCTCTCTGCCCGACTTCGATATCGACTTCTGCATGAACGGGCGGGACCAGGTCATCGAGTACGTCGTGCAGCGATACGCCCCGGACGGCCCCCAGGGTGAGCGCGTCGCGCAGATCATTACCTTCGGCACCATGGCGGCAAAGGCCGTCGTCCGTGATGTCGGCAGGGTGCTCGGACATCCTTACGGATACGTCGACCAGCTCGCGAAGCTCATTCCGTTCGAGATCGGTATGACATTGGACCGCGCCCTGGCCGAGGAGCCCCTCAAGGGCAGGTACGGGCAGGAAGACGACGTCCGGACACTCATGGATCTCGCGCTGAAGCTCGAGGGCCTCGCGCGCAATGCCGGCCGGCACGCGGGAGGCGTCGTGATCGCCCCCACCGCGCTCACGAATTTCACGCCGCTGTACTGGGAGCAGAATTCGACGACGCCCGTTACGCAGCTGGACATGAACGACGTCGCCGCCGCGGGGCTGGTGAAGTTTGATTTCCTCGGCCTGCGTACGCTGACAATCATCGATACGGCGTTGCGGACCATCAATGCCCGACGTCTTCGGGACGGCGAGGAAGCACTCGACATAGGCGTCGTGCCGACCGACGACGCGGACACCTTCGAGCTCATCAAGTCCGGTGCGACGACGGCCGTCTTCCAGCTCGAATCCCGCGGCATGAAGGACCTCATTCGCCGCCTGCAACCGGATCGATTCGCCGATATCGTCGCGTTGGTGGCCCTGTTCCGGCCAGGTCCGCTGCAGTCGGGAATGGTGGACGACTTCATCGATCGCAAGCAGGGACGGGCGCAGGTGGAGTATCCGCATGCCAGCCTGGCACACGTGCTGGAGCCGACCTACGGCGTCATCCTGTACCAGGAACAGGTCATGCAGATCGCCCAGGTGCTCGCGGGCTATACCCTCGGCGGTGCGGACATCCTGCGCAGCGCGATGGGGAAGAAGAAGCCGGAGGAAATGGCCAAGCAGCGCCAGGGCTTCGTCGAAGGGTCAATCGCGAGAGGCGTCGACGAAGGTACCGCTACGTCCATATTCGACCTGATGGAGAAGTTCGCGGGATATGGATTCAACAAGGCGCACTCGACCAGCTATGCGTTGATTGCCTATCAGACGGCCTGGCTGAAGAAGCACTATCCCTCGGACTTCATGGCGGCGGTACTGTCGGCGGACATGGACAACACCGACAAGGTCGTGATTTTCATAGAAGAGAGTCGTGCGCTGGGCTTGCGCGTCGATCCCCCGGACATCAATCAGAGCGCGTTCGCATTCACCGTCGCCGACGATGACGCCGTTCGCTACGGGCTGGGGGCCGTGAAAGGCGCGGGCGAGTCCGCTATCGAATCGATCATCGCCGAGCGCGACGCAAACGGTCCTTTCGAGGATCTCTTCGACTTCTGCCGCCGCGTGGATTCGAAGAAGGTCAACCGGCGGGTTATCGAGGCGCTGATCAAATCCGGCACGGCGGATTCGATCGGCCCCGACGGCTCGCCCGATGACCGCTCGTCCCTGATGGCATCCCTGACCGTGGCCATGCAGACGGCGGAGCAGCACGGCCGCGACGCGGCGGCTGGACAGAACGACCTTTTCGGAGGGGCCGTGGCCGCCGGCGCGGATCAGGAGCGGTTCACCCGTGTGCCGGCCTGGAGCGACGAGGAGCGTTTGGCGGGAGAAAAGGATACCCTCGGACTGTACCTTTCCGGTCACCCCATCACGCGCTTCGAATCGGAGCTGGATAACTTCACCAGCGTGCGGCTCTCGGATCTCCGGGCCCGGCCCGGGGAGACCCAGGTCGTCGCGGGCCTGGTTGTGAGTCTGCGAACGCTCAATTCCCGCGCCGGGCGCATGGCGGTGATCACCATCGACGATCGGACCGCGCGCATGGACGCGGTTATTTACTCCGATCTCTTCAGCGCGGAGCGCGAGCTGTTGGAGAAGGACAAGCTTCTCGTGCTGGAGGGCGAGGTGGGAGTCGACGACTTCACCGGCGGCTGCTCGATGACCGTGCAGAAGGTGAGCGATCTCGACAGGGCCAGGGAGGCGTACGCGCGAAACGTCGTCATTCGACTCGGCGCGGACGGCGTCGGCAATGGGCTCCTCCATGAGATTCGGGATGCCGTGAGCGTCTATCGTCATGGCAGAACGGGGCTCTGCATCGACTATCTTCGCTCGGATGCCAGCGTGCGCCTGCCTCTCGGCGACGACTGGCGGGTGCACCCCACCCAGGAGCTCCTCAAGCGATTGAGCGAGTTGGTGGGTTCCGAGCGCGTCGAGGTCGAGTATTAGCCCCTCGGCCGCGCTCCGAATCATGCTAACTTGTAACCCCCTCGGCTAACCGCTAAGTTTTTCTGGTGCGTCCCGGACCCCACCCATGAATCTGAACTTTCTCGATTTTGAACAACCCATCGCCGACCTCGAGGCGAAGATCGAGGAGTTGCGCCATGTTGACACGGATTCCGAGATCAACATCGACGAGGAAATCGATCGCCTGCAGGCCAAGAGCCGGGACCTGACCAAGTCTATTTTCTCCAATCTCAGTGCGTGGCAGGTGGCGCAGCTCGCCCGGCATCCCCAGCGACCCTATACCCTGGACTACCTGGGAGGACTGCTGACCGAGTTCGAGGAGCTGCACGGTGATCGAAGCTTCGCCGACGATCCGGCGCTCATCGGTGGCATCGGGCGTCTGGACGGCCGGCCGGTAGTGGTCATCGGTCATCAGAAGGGCCGTACTACCAAGGAAAAGCTCGATCGGCACTTCGGCATGCCCCGCCCGGAAGGTTACCGTAAGGCCCTTCGGCTCATGCGGATGGCGGAGAAGTTCCGGCTGCCGATCCTGACCTTCATCGATACGCCGGGAGCGTATCCCGGCGTGGGCGCGGAGGAGCGCGGGCAGAGCGAAGCCATCGCGCGAAATCTCTACGTCATGGCTCGGCTGCCGGTTCCGATAATCTGCACCGTCATCGGTGAGGGCGGATCCGGCGGTGCGTTGGCGATCGGTATCGGCGATCGGGTACTCATGCTTCAGTACAGCACCTACTCCGTCATCTCTCCCGAAGGCTGCGCGTCGATACTCTTCAAGAGCGCGGAGAAGGCAGCCGACGCGGCCGAGGCCATGGGGATCACCTCCAGGCGCCTGAAAGAGCTGGACCTCATCGATCGCGTGGTCGACGAGCCCCTCGGCGGCGCCCATCGGGACATCGACGTCTCGGTCGCCACCCTCAAGCAGGTGCTGCAGGACGAGCTGGCGGAGCTCGAAGCCATCGACCCGGAGAAGTTGATCGAGATGCGCTACAAGCGACTACAGGGATTCGGCCAGTTTCGTGAGTGACGCTCCCGACAGACGCTACTTCAGCATCGCCGAGGCGAATGCCATGATCCAGGATCTCGAGCTCTCGTTCGGGCGCATGATGCAGATGAAGATCCAGGTCCGCAGCGTTTACGCGCGCCTGGAAGAGGCGGGCTATGCTCCCGGCGGCGACGAATTCGACATCGCGCCGGTGGGCGCCGGTGCCGGAATCATCAACGATCTGACCACGCTCAAGACGCTCATCGATGCCCTGAAGGTGGAGATGAGTACGCTCAACAGTGCCGGTTGCCTGATAAAGGACATCGACGAGGGGATCGTCGACTGGTACGCGATGCGCGGTGAGCGCGACGTGCTGTTGTGCTGGAAGCTCGGCGAAAAGGAAGTCGGGTTCTGGCACGACCCGGAAGCGGGATTCTCCGGCCGCCGCCCCATCTCGGAGCTCATGGACGACTGAGCTTTTACTTGTTCTCCTGGTTCTGCTGAATCACCGTGAACAGCAGCTCCCCCGAAAACCGGCACATCAGGGTCAGCAGGGTCTGGTCGCCCACGCTGAAGAGTTTCTCGTCTTTCTTGTTGAGCATCTCGATGACGCCGAGCACACGACCGCCGCCGATTATCGGGGCCGCGAGCACGGACTGTGTCTTGAAACCCAGCTCACGATCCATGGCTGGATAGAATCGATCGTCGGCTTGCGCGTCGTTCACGATGGTGGCCCGTCGGTTCTTTGCCACCCAGCCGGCGATACCTTCTCCCGGCGGCAGCCGGTGCCAGGCGAGTTGCTCCGTGGCAGCTTCTCCATGGGTGATGACGAACACGAGCTCGTTGCTGTCTTCATCGAGCACCAGCAGGGATCCGTCGGTGGCGCTGATCGTACGCAGGGCGTTTGCCAGAACCCCCGACAGCAACTCCATGAGCTCGGCTTCCGGCAGCGGCTGCTCCACCGCCTCCATGAGATTCTGCATGGAGTCGATGAACTGACGCAGCGACAGGATCTCCTCGCGCAGAGCCGCATTCTCTGATTCGAGCTGGGCGATCTCGTCGTAGACTTGTTCTTCCGGTTCGCTCATCGCAATGACTCGTTCCAAGCCGATTATGCCTGTTCCGCCCGGCGCATGCTCTGCGTCAGCTCGACATCGGAGATGAGGCTGTGGAGCAGCTCGCCGGCGAAGCGGCACATGAGCGCCAGCAGGGTCAGGTTGCCGGTACTGAACAGCTTGCCATCCTGCTTGTTGATGACCTCCACGACGCCGAGCAGGCGGTTGCCGCCGAGCAGCGGCGCGGCCAGCAGAGAGCTGGTGCGGTAGTCCAGCTCCACGTCCAGCTCCGGATAGAAGCGTTCGTCGGCGGGCACGTTGTTGACCGTCGTGCCGCGACGGTTCTCCGCGACCCAGCCCGCGATGCCGCGCCCCGCCGGCAGGCGACGGCCGACGAGGTTGGCCTTGGTGGATTCTCCCTGGACGAGCACGAACACCAGCTCGCCGGTCTCCTCGTCGGGCACCAGCAGCGAACCGTCCCGGGCGCCGATGGCGCGGATCGCGGTGTCCAGCACCTCGCTGAGTAGCGTGAGGGCTTCGTTCTCCCGCTTCGGCCGCTCCACCGCTTCGATGAGGGTGGCCATGGACTCCATGAACAGGCGCAGCAGCTCGGCCTCCTGCTCGAGGTCGACACGCTCCAGGCGCAGCTCCTCGAGGCGCGTCAGGCGGTCCTGCTCACTCAACTCTGTCTCGGTCATGCTAATCGTGTCGATCCTCGGCGGGCACCGGGGTCACCCGGGCCCGGGTCGGCGGAATCCGGGGCACAGGCTGCCCGCACGGCTGCCCCTGCGCCGGTAGTCGCCTGGTCCGCTGGCATCGGGTTCAATAGGATGAGTGAGATTATGGCGCGGCGATCACCCCCCTGTCAGGGGCGCATCCTCCGGACTGTGACCCATTCCCGCCCCTGGGGCCCGGGAGGGGGTCTATCGACCTCGGTGGGATACAGAAGGTAGGCTTCGCTGGAGTGCGAAGCCCCGCCCCGGGCACTTCCCGCAGGAGCCCTGTCGACCATGAAGCGCAGTATCTTTTTCGTCTCCGACAGTACCGGGATCACGGCCGAGACCCTCGGTCACGCATTGCTCAGCCAGTTCGAGAGCCTCGAGTACACCCAGGTGACCATCCCCTTCGTCGCGGACGAGGATCAGGCCGGGGAGGCCGTGCGTCGCATCGACGGCGCCGGCGCCGAGGATGGCCAGCGTCCCATCGTGTTCAGCACCCTCACCAACCCCCGGCACGGCGAGATCCTGCGCAGCGCCGACGCGCTGATCCTGGATTTCTTCAACGTGTTCATCCATCCCCTGGAGATCGAGCTCAATCGCGGCTCTTCCCACGCCATGGGGCGCTTTCACGGACTGGTGGATCGCGCCTCCTACGACGGCAGGATCGATGCCATGGACTACGCCCTCGACCACGACGACGGCGGTAACGTGAGCCATTACCGCGACGCCGAGGTGATCCTCGTCGGCGTGTCGCGCTCCGGAAAGACTCCGACCAGCGTATACCTTGCGCTGCAGTTTGGAATCCGCGCCGCCAACTATCCGATGACCGAGGAAGACCTGGACCTCGGGCGCCTGCCGGAGGTGCTCGCGCCCCACCGGGAGCGCTTGTTCGGCCTGACCATCGTCCCCGACCGGCTCCGGCAGATCCGCAGCGAGCGCCGCCCGAACAGCCGTTACGCATCGCTCAGCCGTTGCCGCAAGGAGGTCGCCGACGCCGAATCCATCTTCCAGCGGGAGCGCCTCGAGTACATCGATACCAGCGGCAGCTCCATCGAGGAGATCGCGTCGAAGATCCTGCAGCAGACCGGGCTCAGGCGGCGCTCCTTCTGAACCGGGAATGGGGCGCGTCGTGGACAGATCCGGCAATGATGCGGCGCTATCCGCCGGGGCCTTCGGTCCGGCCCGCCTGGCCGATGCTCTCGCGCGGGCCCTTGTCATGGACCGTTACCGGGTTGCCTTCAGCGGCGGCGCCGACTCTCTCGCCCTTCTGCACGGGCTGTGGATGTTGCGCGACGCACTCGCCCCGGCACGGGTAGACGCCGTCCACGTGCATCATGGCCTGCATCCCGATGCCGATGCCTGGGCCGATCATTGCCGGTCCGTGTGTCGTCGCCTCGGCGTGGAACTCCAGGTGTTACGGGTCGATGCCCGGGCCGCTCCCGGTGAGAGCCCGGAGGCTGCCGCGCGCCGGGCCCGTTACCGGGCGCTCGCGGATGCGCTGAATGCGGGGGAGGCTGTCTGCACGGCCCATCATCAACGCGACCAGGCCGAAACGCTGCTGCTGCAGCTGCTGCGCGGGGCCGGGCCCGCCGGACTCGCCGCCATGCCCTCGGCGGCAACCCTCGGCAGGGGCTGGCTGCTGCGCCCCATGCTCGATGTCGGCCCCGATGCTCTGCGCGTCTACCTGGAGGGCGAGGGCTTGGATTGGGTGGAGGATCCCGGCAACACGGACGAACGACTCGACCGCAACTTCCTGCGCCGTCGCGTCATGCCGAAGCTCCTGGAGCGCTGGCCCGGCGCCCAGGGCACCCTGGCCCGCGCCGCCGCCCACCAGGCGGACGCCATGGCCATCGCGGACGCGCTGGCCCGGGTGGATTTGGATGCCGTCCGGGATCCCGAGACCGGCACCCTGTCCGCGTCCGGGCTCGGGGCGCTGCCCGGGTCGCGGGCACGCAATCTCTTGCGTGCCTGGCTCGCGGAGCAGGGTCTGCCGGCGGCGGGCGCCGTCCATCTACGGGAGGTTCTCGAGGGACTGGTGCCGGCCCGGGATGACGCTTCCCCCCTGGTGCGATGGCCCGGGGCCGAGGTGCGCCGCCACCGGGATACGCTTCACGCCCAGGCGCCGCTGCCCCGCCACGACGCGAGCCTGGTGCTCCCCTGGGTCCCCGGCGAGTCCCTGCGGCTGCCTCACGGTGTGCTGGATGCCAGCCCGACCGAGGGGCTCGGTCTTCGCGCGGCGGCTCTCGGCGGAGCCCGGGTCGAGGTGCGCTTCCGCCGGGGCGGAGAGCGCTTCCGCCCGGCCGGGCGCCGCCATTCGACGGCGCTGAAGAAGCTTCTGCAGGCGAGTGATCTGCCGCCATGGCTGCGGGAGCGTATCCCGCTCGTGTACGTCGACGGCGAGCTCGCCGCGGTCGCCGGCATGTGGGTGGCCGAGGCCCACGCCGTCGGCAGCCGCGATCGAGGCTGGGTGTTGCGCTGGAGCGCGTTGCCGGACAGTCCCGCCTGAAACCTTTCGGGTCGGCAGCAGGTCGAATAGATATGCCCTTCGACGAAGATCTCGCTCCCGATATCAATTCGGTGCTGAACGCCACCGCGCTGCTGGATATTACCGAGTGGGATTTCTTCAACCTCGCCTACGATCGCTGGCACGGCGAGCCGGCGAAAGACGACATCATGGAGGCCATCTTCGCCGCTTATATGTTCAACGACGTCGTGCCCCCGTGGGCGCGGCACTTCGCGCGCCTCGTGGAGCGATCGGAACGGCGTGGGTCTCTGGATAAGCGGGCGCTGGGGGTGGATCGGCTGCCGAGCAGCAGCCAGATGGTCACTCGGGGCATGCGTTACACGGTCATGGTGGCCGCGGTCGTCGCCGCGCTGATCGTCTTCGCGCAGTTCGCGGCGCAGTTCATCAAGCTGGCGGAGCGCTGCATGTTCCCGCCCTGCTACTGACGGGAAGTCCGGGGATTACACCGGACGCAGCCCCTTCTTCCTGTCGGCGGGGCGGAACGGCGTGACCGTGCTGTCCGTGCCGCCCTCGAGGTCCGGACGATCGTGGGCGGCGAAGACCGTGAACTTGAGCGTGATGTCGCCGAGCTCGATGAGATCCCCGTTGCTGAGAATCGCGGTGCGCGCCTTGCGTCCGTTCACGTAGACACCGTTCAGCGACTCGAGATCGCGGATGACGTAGCGGCTGTTGAGCTCGTGCTTGATCTCGGCGTGGAAGCGGGAGATGGACGCATCGGCCACCATGAGCTCGTTGTCCGCGTGACGGCCGATGCGGAACGTGTCGCCGGAGATGGGATGGCGGGTGTTCAGCTCGTCCTGGACCTCCACATAGGCGAAGGAGCGCGCATTGAGCTCCAGGGTCTCCGCCCAGGCCGGCTCGCGCCGGCTCTCCCGGGCCCGGCGCCGTAGAAACCATCCGAGCACGCCTGCCGCCAGCAGCACGGTGGCGCCGATGCCGATCCACAGCGCGTTACGCGCGAACCAACCCCGCCGCGGCGCCGGCGCGCGAACGATGCGTCTCGGTGGCTCCGGCGCCTGGGTGCGGGTCTGGGCCTGTGACTGG
Source organism: uncultured Gammaproteobacteria bacterium (assembly GCA_965364645.1). Lineage (GTDB taxonomy): Bacteria > Pseudomonadota > Gammaproteobacteria > HK1 > HK1 > JAABYT01. The sequence goes on from CBDTYP010000002.1 coordinate 23,684, forward strand.
ACTTGTTCGGCGGGTGCGGCGGCCTTGGCGCGGGGCAGCAGGCGCAGGGGCAGGTGAGCCGAGGCGCTGCCCGCGGCACCGCGCCATTCGAGCTCCAACACCGACTCCGAGGGCAGGGGATCGGAGCGGGCCAGGGCCGGGGTCAGATCCAGGCTCAGGCGGCCTCCGCTCGCCAGCTGCGCGAAGGCGCGGGAGGCGAAGTCGGCGGGCAGCGGATCGCCCGGCTCCGCGCTCACGTAGAGGCCTCCGGTCTCCTCGCTGAGGCGGCGCAGCCGCTCCAGGGCCGTCGACAGGGCCGCGCTCTTGACGTAACCCACGCCGAAGATGGCGACCCGGTACTGACGCGCCGCGTCTACCACGTCGTCGTGGAAGTAGGCGGAATCGTCCGCGAGACCGTCGGACAGGAGGAAGAGCGCCCGGCGCTGGGCCGGATAGTGGCCCAGCAGTCGGACGGCCTCCAGCGCGCTCCGGTAGAGCTCCGCGGGTTCGCCCCCGGGGGTGAGCTCTCCCAGCACGTTGCGAATGCGATCGCTGCCCGGCGCCAGGGGCGCGTGCAGCTCGACCTCGTTGGCGAAGCTCGCGAGGCCGTAGTTCTGGTGGGCGGGGGCGGCATCGAGAAGGGCAGCGACGTGTTCCCGGGCGGCTACCGGTGCCACCGGCAGCTCGGCGTCGCTGACGTCCACCAGGAACATGACGGCGGTTGTGCCGGGCTCGGCGGCGTACGGCGTTACCTCGGGCGCGGGCAACTGCCGGCCCGCCATCCGTGCGCTGATCTGCTCCGGCTCCGGCGGCGCGAAGCGGCGAAAATCGCACACCAGCCGGCTGCGCTCCATCTGCAGACAGGCGAGCTGCACGCCGTCGCCATACACGTGGTAATCGTAGGCGGCGGCGGAGGCGGACAGCAGCAACCCGGTGAGGGCGACCAGGAGCCGCCCGGCGACGGGAGTCGTGCCCATGACCTGTTGACCATGCATCATCAGCGTTCCTGTGCCCTTGCTCCGAGTCGCCGACAGCGACCCCGGAAACCGCCTCCGACGCTATCTTAACGTGATTGGCCCGGGGATTCTTCCCCGACTGCCGGGAGAATATAAGGGTAATTCCTGCAATATCCAGGGCTTATGGAGCCAAGTGCATGCCGTCACGAGCCTTTGAGACGATCCAGGCGCAGACGCTCCCGGGGATCGAAGAGGCGTTTGCAGGCCACCTGAACGGCGAGGGCGGTGCCCGCGGTCGTGGCGCCCATGATCAGACACATGATCAGGATCTGGTATTTGACCGCCTCCACCGGCGCTGTCCCCGCCAGGATCTGCCCGGTCATCATCCCGGGCAGGCTCACGATACCGGCGGCGGCCATGGCGTTGAGGGTGGGGATCATCCCGGCGCGCATGCAGTCCCGGCGGATATCGGCGCTGGCCTCGCCGGCGCCGTGGCCGAGCATGAGCCGCGCCTCGACCACGGCCCGGCGTTCCCACAGACTCTGGGTGAGGCGGTCGAGGCCCAGGGCCACGCCGGTCATGGTGTTGCCCAGCAGCATGCCGAGCAGGGGTATGGCGTAGCGGGGCGTGTACCAGGGGGAGGGGCCGAGGATGACAGTGAGGGTCAGCACGGTCACCGCGAAGGTGGAGAGGAACATGGTGCCGACGCCGATGCCGAAGCTCCACAGCCCCGCCATGGGCCGCTTCTGACGCGCCGTGACCTCATAGCCCGCCACCATCACCATGGCGATGGCGATGAGCACCACCCAGGCGAGCTCTGCCTGGTCGAAGACCGCTTTGAGGACGAGCCCCACCAGCAACAGCTGCACCACCATGCGGGCCCCCGCGATCAGCAGGCTGCCGCCGATGCCGAGGCGCAGTCCCCAGGCCAGGGCCGCCGAGGCGACCACCAGCACGGCCGCGAGAGCCAGCTCCCACGCGCCGAGAAGGATCATGGGCCGCTCCTCCGCTCCAGGCTCGGGACCCGGCCCGGCCTGCCCCCATCCAGGCGCATTTGCCGATGGGCGACCCGCGTCCGCTGCAGGGGGTCGTGGCTGACCCAGAGCACAGCCGCCCCCTCGCCGGCCGTGTAGCCCGCCACCAGCGCCTCCGCCCGCGCGACATTGTCCGGGTCCAGGTTGGCGGTGGGCTCGTCCAGGAGCAGCACCCGGGGTCGGTTGGCCAGCAGACGCAGCAGCGCGAGGCGCTGGCGCTCGCCGCTGGAGAGTCTCGCCACCGGTGCCTCGAGCAGCCCCGGGGTGAGATCGAGGGCCGCCATCTCGGTCGCGGTGGGCGGGGTATCGAAGTGATCGCTCACGCGATCCCGCCACCATTGACTGTCCGCGCCCAGCATGCCGACGCGCCGACGCCAGGTCGACGGCGGGAGATCCTCGGCGGCCACGCCTTCGCAGGAGACGCTTCCCGTGTGCACATCGAGATCGGCGATGGCTCGCAGCACACGGGTCTTGCCAGCGCCGGAGGGGCCGCTCAGCACCAGGCACTCACCGCAGTCGATCCACAGATCCACGGGGCCAATGCCGTCCATGCACAGCCCGACCACATCGAGCTGATGGCCGGCGGTCATCGCGGCAGGCTCACGCGCGCCGCAATTGCGAGAGGAGCGACGTCGCGTCGGTGAGACGGTCGATGAGGGTGCGCACGAAGGCCTTGTGGAAGCGCAGCTGGGTGCCTTCGGCGGCTCGGTCGATGGTGGAGTCGTTGACCTTCATGAGCGAGACGTCGGTGCGCGCGATGGCGCTGGCGATGCGCCGTGCGCGGGTGAGGAAGCCCATCTCGCCGAAGCAATCGCCTTCCTGGAGGAGATTCACGACGCTGCCTTCCTTCTCGATGATGACGACCCCGGAGAGCACGATATAGAAAGAGTGGTCCATGTCGCCCTCGCGCAGGATGGACTCGCCGGCCGTGAACGTCTGCCAGGTGCAGGCCCGGATCAGCTCCCAGATGTCGGCGTCGGAGAAGCCCTTGAAGAAGCCGAGGCTCTTGATGGTGCCGAACTTCTCGCGCAACCCGTCCTCGTCGGCGACGGCGTCGAGGTCCTCGAAGATGAGCGCGAGATCCGCCGCCAGATCGAGCCCGGTCGAGTAGCGTTCCGCGGGATGCTTCTTCAGCATCCGGCCGAGCGTGTAGTTGAGCTCGTCGGGGAGATCCTGCCGGTACTCGGTGAGCGGGCGCGGCTCGTCGTTGCTGATCTTCTGATTGATCGCGATCAGGCTTTCGGCTTGAAAGGGGTGGGTGCCCGTCATCATCTGATACATGAGCGTCCCCAGGGAGAAGATATCGCTGCCGCCGGTAATCGTTTGGTCGTTGATCTGTTCCGGGGACATGTACAGCGGCGATCCGAGCACGCCCGTGAACTGGGTCTGCATGGTATCGCTGCGGGTGACCATGGCGACGCTGAAGTCGGCGAGCTTGATGTCTCGATCTGCGGTCAGCAGGATGTTGCTCGGCTTGATGTCGCGGTGGATGACGCCCTGGCGATGGGCATAGTCGAGCGCCTTGGCGACCTTGTAGACGATGCCGATGACCTCCGGCAGGGGCAACAGGTTGTCGGCGCTGCAGTAGGGCTCGAGGGTCTCCGCGTTGTCGACGAGCTCCATTACGAGATAGCAGGAGCTGCCGTCGATGTCGGCATCGAATACCCGCAGGATATTGGGGTGGTCGAGTACCCCCGTGGCATGGGCCTCGTTGAAGAAGAGCTTGCGGAACTTGCGGGCATTGGCGGAATCTTCCGCGTATTGGGGATGGGCGACCTTGATGGCCACGAGCCGGTTCGAGAACGGGTCGTGGGCCGAGTACACCGTCCCCATGCTGCCGCTGGCGAGACGCTCGACGAGCTCGTACTTACCGATCTTTTCCGCAAGCATCGTGTCGCTTACCTGCCGGCTGGTCTGAATTCCTTCCCCGCCGCCATGGTAGCCCAAAGGAAAGGCCCGGGGGAACGCGCGCTGGCGCGTGCGCGGACAGCTCGTTAGAATCTTCCCGCTCCTCTCGACAGGCTCTCCGCTCCAGGAAATCGAGTGAAAAGCGTCGCCTTCTGTACATTCGGCTGCCGTCTGAATCAATACGACACCGAGACTATCCGTACCCTGCTGGACGAGTACGGGGGATGGCGAAGCGTGCCCTTTCGCGACCGGGCCGACGTCTACGTCGTCAACACCTGCAGCGTCACCGCCCGGGCGGACGCGACCTGCCGCAAGGCCATCAGGCGCATCCACGCGGAGCGGCCCGAGTCCGCCATCGTCGTCACCGGCTGCTATGCTCAGCGCGCGCCGGGAGAGCTCGCCGAGCTGCCCGGGGTGCGGCTGATCGTCGGCGCCGCCGACCGCGGAGGCATCGCCGACAGGATGCGCGACATGCCGGAAGGCAGCCTCGAGATCGCCGTCTCGCCCATCGGCGACGCGGACACGTTCGTGGATGTCCCCATCACCGAGATGATGGAGCACAGCCGGGCATTCGTGAAAGTGCAAGAGGGCTGCAACGAGTCGTGCACGTTCTGCATCGTGCCCCAGACCCGGGGCGCATCCCGCAGCCGCGACCCCGAGAGCGTGCTCGCTCAGGTCCGGGAGCTCGTCGCCGCGGGCTACGTCGAGATCGTTCTCACGGGCGTGCATCTCGGCGACTACGGATTGGATCTCCCCGAGAGCCGGCGCATGCTGGCCGACACGGTACGTGACATCCTCGCGGTCCCGGGACTCGAACGCTTTCGCCTGAGCTCTATCGAGCCCGCATCGATTAGCGACGAGCTCATCGAGCTCGCGGCCGGCCACGAAAAGTTCGCGCGGCACTTTCACATTCCGTTGCAGAGTGCGAGCGATGCCGTGCTTTCGAAGATGAAGAGACGCTACACCGCGGACCAGTTCTCGCGGCTGATCGAGAAGATCTCCCGGGAGATCCCGGATTGCGGAATCGGGACCGACGTCATCTGCGGATTCCCCGGGGAGAGCGACGCGTATTTTCAGGAGACCTTCGATCGTCTCGCCGCACTGCCGATCACCCACCTGCATGCCTTTACATATTCCGTGCGACCGGGCTCCGAGGCCGAGCACTACGGCGATCAGATCCCCGGCGACGTGAAGAAGCGGCGCACCCGTGCGCTCAAGCGAATGATGCGGGACAAGCAGCAGGCATTCCGCGAACGCCACGTGGGCAGAACCGTGCCTGTGTTACTGGAGACGTCACGCAAGGGCCGGCACACGCGGCTGGCCGGTTGGACCGACAACTATCTGCGCGTGGAGCTCGGGGAAGGCGAGGCCATGGATGTCGTCGGGGGCGGCGTCGAGGATGTGTGTATTGAGTCGCTGCACGGCGATCAACTCGTAGGAAGGCTCGTGTCTCCGTCAGCCTGAGAGAATCGCCAGGGCCTGTTCGTGCATGCCCGAGCACCCGGCGGCGAGGACCTGGCCGCTCCAGTCGAGATCGATGGGATTGCCAGACCAGTCCGTCATTATGCCGCCCGCGCCTTCTATGACCGCCGCGGGTGCGAACACGTCGAAGGGGTCGAACTTCGCGTCCAACCCGATATCCGTGCGTCCCGACGCCAGCATCGCGTACGCGTAGCAGCTGCCGCCGTACTGGACGAAACGGACACGGGACTTGAGCGTGGTGAAGGCGCGCATCTCGTCCGAATCGAAGTAGTCCGGGTTGCTGTTGGTTACGATCGCGTCTTCGAGACGCGTGCATTCGCGCGTGCGCACGGGCCGGCCATTGTGCCGGGCGAAGCTCCCCGCCACGCCGGTCCAGCGCTCGTCGGTCGCCGGATGGTCGATGACGCCGATGTAGGGCCTGCCGCGGCGGGCGAGGCCGATGAGCGTGCCGTAGACGGGGATCCCGACGATGAAGGGCGCCGTCCCGTCTATTGGGTCGAGCACCCAGACCAGTTCCGCGTCCAGGCGTTCGCTGCCGTGCTCTTCGCCGAGGATCCCGTGGTCGGGATAACGGTCCTCGATGAACGCGCGCACGTGCGCTTCGATACGCTTGTCGAGATCGGTGACGGGGCTCGCGTCGGACTTGTACTGGATGTCGCTCGGCATCGCGTCGGCGGCGCGCAGGATGCTCCGCGCCTCGTCTGCCAGAAACTCGGCGAATGCTACGAGCTCTTCGTCGTTCATCCCATCAGTACTCACGGCGTTACCCATCTTCCGCGATGCCCTCGAGCGCGGCGCGCAGCTGCGCGCCGATCACCGCCGCCCGCCACCCGTGCAGCTCTTCCGGGAGCGCATCGCTGCCCGCGGCGGCGGTGGCGACAAGGGTTTCCAGGGTGCGGGTCTGGGCCAGTAGCGGCGCCGGCACGCCCAGGGCGCTCGCCCGTGACTGTAATACTTCCTTCAAGGATTTCAACCAGTTAGCGTGCCGTCTCTCGATGCTGGCCGGAGGACCGATCGGGGCCTCGCCGTCGTCGGTCCGTGCGGCGTCGAGGATCTCGAGGAGCGCGCCGCCGTATCGACGGGCCGTCTTCTCCGAGAACTCCGGGATGTCGGCGAACAGGGCGCTGCCGTTCGGACGGGCCGATGCGATCGCTACCAGGGACACGTCTCTCACGACCATCTGGCGGGGCAGATCCCGGTTGCGGGCTTCGCGCTCGCGCCATTCCGCCAGATGCCGCAGGGCGCGCAGCGCGCCGCCTTCCAGACGCCGGCCCTGGCGGATCCGCAGGTAGGCACGCCGGGGATCCCGATCCGCGTCCCGGCGCCGCTGTATGCGCTCCGTCTCTTCCTCCAGCCACACAGCGCGCCCCAACGTGTCCAGCTCGTGGCGAAGCAGCTCGTGCATCCGCAACAGGTGGAGGACATCGAGGGCCGCGTAGGTTATCTGGGCGTCGCTCAGCGGGCGTCTGAGCCAGTCCGAGCGCGTCTCACCCTTCGAGATCTCCTCGCCGAGCAGCATCTGCGTGAGGCCACGGTATCCGAGGGAGAAACCGTGCCCGGTGAATGCGGCCGCGAGCTGGGTATCGAACACGCAATCTGGAACGGTCCCCGTCAGCTGCTCGAGGACCTCCATGTCGCCTTCGGCGGCGTGCATGACTTTCACGACATCGGCGCTGCCGAGCAGCGCGGCCAGCGCGTCGAAGTTGTCTATGGCAAGGGGATCGACCAGGGAGACGTGTTCGCCATCGAAGACTTGCACCAGGGCAGGGCGGGAATAGTAGGTGCGCGTGCGCTCGAACTCCGTATCGAGGCCGATGGCGTCCAGGCGCATCCATCGCTCGCATGCGGTCTCGAGCTGCGCCCGGGTCGTGACGAAGTTCGGATCGGTCATCGTTCCTCAGCGTGCGGTGGATGGCCACAAAAAAAGCTCGCCGCACGCGGATTCTGCCAGGCAGATTCAGCGTGCGACGAGCCAGTGCCGACTTCCCTCTCGGCGCCCGTCACGGCCTCCACAAAGATCGCCGAGGAGGCTTGGAGACAAGTGGCTTCGGTGAGCGCTCCTTGTCTACACCCCCTCCCTGTCCCTCCCCCTCGAGGCGAGGGGGAGGGGACTTAGACTGGTACGTTGTTGCAATGGCATATCGGTGGTCTCACCCGCATTTCGAGTCGCCGCAGTTGAGGCAGGTCAGGCAACCGTCGGTCTGGATTACGGCCTTGGCGTGGCAGTGCTGGCAGAAGGCCGCGTACTCCGGAAACGCGAGCTCGTCGTCGGGGCTGTCGGCGCCGTTCTCGGCATCCAGCCGCGCGCGGGTATCTTCGATGTACTGCTGCTGCTGCTCGTCCAGGGGCTCGCTCGTGATGAGGCCAATGCTGCGCAGATGCGAGTCGATGGCGTCGCCGAGCTCGGCCACCAGAGACGGCATGTACTTGCCGCCCTTCTTGAAGTAGCCGCCCTTCGGATCGAATACCGAGCGCAGCTCCTCGACGAGGAAGGTGACGTCGCCGCCTTTTCTGAAGACCGCCGAGATGATGCGCGTCAGAGCCACGATCCACTGGAAGTGCTCCATGTTCTTCGAGTTGATGAACACCTCGAATGGCCGCCGCTGCTCGTGCTCGGTACCCTGGTTGAGGACGATGTCGTTGATCGTCACGTACAGCGCGTGATCCGAAAGCGGCGTCTTGATCTTATAGGTCGACCCTACGAGCATCTCCGGCCGTTCGAGCCGTTCGTGCATCTGGATCACTTCCGCGCTCTTCAGCGGGGTACTCGGGCGCGGTGACTGCGCCGCGTCCGACGAGACGCCTTCGCCGCGGGCCTCGGACGAGACCTGTGCCTTCACTTCGTATTCGACGATCTGTTTGTCAATCTTGATTGCCATGGCTCTTTGCTCTCTCAAAATTTTCCGTAATAGCCTTCCTTGATGGCATCGTAGAGGTTCGCGGCGCTGTGCAACTCGCCGTCGTACTCGATCTCTTCATTACCCTTGACTTCGATGACGCTGCCGTCCTCGAGGACAAAGCGGTAGGTGGTATTTTCGAGATCCTTGTCTTTCACCAGCACGCCCTGAAAGGCTTCCGGGTTGAAGCGGAAGGTAGTGCAACCCTTCAATCCCTTGGAGTAGGCATACTGATAGATATCCTTGAACTCCTCGTAGGCATAGTCCGTGGGGACGTTGGCGGTTTTCGATATGGATGAATCCACCCACTTCTGGGCCGCGGCCTGCACATCCACGTGCTGCTTCGGCGTGATGTCCTCCGCCGTGATGAAGTAGTCGGGCAGCGCCTCGTCGACCTCACCCTCGCTACGGTCCTCGTCGGGAGATCCGGAGCCGGTGAGCTCCCGATAGGCGAGCATCTCGAAGGAGAACACGTCGACCTTCTCCTTGCTCTTCTTGCCCTCGCGGATCACGTTCCGCGAATATTGGTGGGCGAAGCTCGGCTCGATGCCGTTGCTGGCGTTGTTCGCCAGCGCCAGCGAAATCGTGCCCGTGGGCGCGATGGACGTGTGATGAGTAAAGCGCGCGCCTTCCTCCGCCAGCGCGTCGACGAGCTCGGGGTCGATCTCGGCGATGCGTTGCATGTAGCGGCTGTAACGCGCGTGCAACACACGGCCTTCGATCTCGTCCCCGACACCGACGCCGTCGGCCTTCATCTCCGGACGTCGGCATAGCATCTCTTCGGTGACGGTGTAGCGCTCGCTCATGATCGGCGCCGGCCCCTTCTCCCGGGAAAGCGCGAGGCCGGTCTTCCAACCCTCAACGGCCATCTCCCGGGTAACCCGTTCGGTGAACTCCAGAGAGTCATCCGCACCGTACTTCATGCCGAGCATGGTGAGCGTCGAACCTAGCCCGAGGTATCCCATGCCGTGGCGGCGCTTGCGTTCGATTTCCTGACGCTGGAGGCCGAGCGGCAGCCCGTTCACTTCCACCACGTTGTCGAGCATGCGGGTGAAGGTCGCGACGGTTTCCCGGAAGCCCTCCCAGTCGAAGCGCGCGCGATCGGTGAAAGGGTCCAGCACGAACTTGGTGAGATTGATCGAGCCCAGCAGGCAGGCGCCATAGGGGGGCAGGGGCTGCTCACCACA
>CBDTYP010000003.1:0-31752 GCA_965364645.1 uncultured Gammaproteobacteria bacterium
TCTTTACCTCGCATGGTCCCAGATCTTCGAATGCGACGGGGACCCGCCTGCCCACTGCCGTGCGGATCGCGTCGGAAACACAGATCCCGCCGGGCTCCGCCATGGCCTCGAGCCGAGCAGCGATATTGACGCCGTCCCCGTAAATGTCGCTCCGGTCGTCGATCACCTCGCCGAGATTGACACCCACTCGAAATCTCAATGCGTGATCATCGGGTACGTTCGCATTGCGTTCGGCGAGGCTCCGCTGTGTGAGTACGGCGCAGGTCAGGGCGTCCGACGCGGTCGCGAACTCCGCCAGCACGGCGTCACCCGCGTAGTGCACGACCCGTCCGCGCAACGCACCGACCATCGCCGCGATGGCGTCGAGCGCACTGGAGAGTCTGCGATGAGTGCCATCCTCGTCCTGCGCGGTCAGCCGGCTGTAGCCGACGACGTCCGCGTAGAGGACCGCGGCAAGGCGCCGTTCGAATGAGGATTCCATAGGCGTGTCCCCGACCCGTCAGAGCTCGTCCAGAGGGACGAACTCCGACGCGTGCTTTTCCCATTCCTGGCCGTTGAACGGCTTCACGGTCATGTTTCTGATCGTGCCCGGATCCACGCATCGCACGTTGACGTTGTAGCCCGTCGGGTGGGAACGGGGAACGTAGAAGGACTTGATGCCGCAGTGGCGGCAGAACAGATGCTTCGCCACACCCGTATTGAATGTGTAGGTCTCGAGGGAGTCCTCCCCCGAAAGCAGCTCGAATCGGGTTGGGGGCACGGTCAGCCCCAGGTAGCCGGACTTGGCGCAGATCGAGCAGTTGCACTGGGATACGCGGATGTCCTCGGGGGCCGAGAACGCGAAGCGCACACGCCCGCAGTGACATCCTCCCCTATGCCTCACCATGCAATTGCTCCCTTTAATTCAATGACTTGGCGCATAGGGCCTCTCCCTGTCGGCGGTTGATGCACCCCGCCCGTCATTCTATGATGACCGACTGCATATTTTGCAAAACAATTACCGGCTCCCCGCGGGCCAGGAGTGTTCGAGATGGTCGCCGTCACCCGCATTCTCTCCGAATTCACCGCCGGGCTGCACTTCGACGCCCTGCCCGCCGAGGTCGTGGAGCGCACCCGCCTGCTGGCCATGGACCACGTCGGGATCGCGCTCCGGGCCCGGCACGCCGCGGACCTGAACGATGCCATGTCGGCGACCCTCGCGCGGCTCGGCATGGGCGACGGCGATGCCACCGTCATCGGCGACGATCGGAGCTATGCCCCGCCGGCGGCCGCGCTCTACAACGGCAACCTCGCCCACTCGCTCGACTTCGACGACACCCATGCCCGGGGCTCCATTCACCCCAGTGCTCCCATCGTCCCAGCCGCCTTCGCGGCCGCCGAGATGGCCGGTGCCGACGGTCGGGACATCATCGCCGGCATCGTGGCCGGATACGAGGTGCAGATCCGTCTCAGCATCGCACTCGATCCCAGCGAGCACTACCTGCGCGGCTTCCACCCCACCGCCACCTGCGGCGCGTTCGGGGCCGCCGCCGCCGCCGCCAGGGTGTTCGGCCTCTCGGCTGATGACGTCGCCAACGCCTTCGGACTGGCGGCCAGCCAGGCGGCCGGCTCGATGCAGTTCCTCCTCGATGGCGCCTGGAACAAGCCCTTCCACACCGGCTACGCCGCCATGAGCGGCCTGATGGCCGCGTGCTTCGCCGCCGACGGCTTCCGGGGCGCCGCCGAGTCGCTGGAAGGCCGCTACGGGTTCCTGCACGGCTACGCGCCGGACTCGGATCACGGGGCCGCCGTCGCGGATCTCGGCGAAAAGTTCGAGACCATGGACATCGCGGTCAAGCCCTATCCCTCCTGCCGTTACGGCCACGCCGCCATGGATGCGCTCATCGATCTGCGTGCCGCCAACGACATCGGTCACGAGGAGATCGAATCCGTGGAGGTCGGCCTGCCCCGCGCGGGTTGGAACCTCATCGGTGATCCCGAGAGCAACAAGCAGAATCCGAAGAACTACGTGGACGGACAGTTCTCCATGCCCTTCGTCGCCGCCGTCGCGATACGGGACGGCAAGATGGGCTGGGATTCCTACGCGCCGCATCTCAAGGACGAGGCGACGCTCGCCCTGTGCAGGCGCATCCGCGCAATCGTGGACGATCAGGTCGAGGCCGAGTTCCCCGCGCACATGGGCGGGATCGTGCGTGTGCATACGGGACGAGGGAACTTCGAGAAGATGGTGGTCATCGCCAAGGGCGAGCCCGAGAATTTTCTCAGCGGCGCCGAGATGCGCACGAAGTTCGACGACCTTACTCGGCCCTTTCTCGACGAGGCGGCACGGGACGGTCTCGCCGATGCCCTGCTGAACCTGGACGAGTGCACCGATCTGCGCGCCCTGCTGGCTCGCACGCGCTCCGATCCGGGTGCCCATCTCAAGGTCGCCGGCTCGGACGACTGACGGCATCTCTATGGCGGCCAAGCAGAAAGCGCTCGCGACGGAACGCTATCGCGAGCCTTCCGGCCGCCACTACGAGCAGTTCGCGGTGGGCGACGTCTACGCCCATCGCCCCGGGCGCACGATCTCCGAGACCGACAACACCTGGTTCACCCTGCTCACCATGAACCAGCACCCGCTGCACTTCGATTCGGCCTACGCGGCCGAGACGGAGTTCGGCCGGCCTCTCGTGAACTCCTGCCTGACGCTTTCCATGGTGGTGGGCATGAGCGTCGCGGACCTCAGCCAGAATGCCGTCGCCAACCTGGGCTGGGACAAGATCGCGCTGACGGCGCCGGTGTTCGTCGGCGACACCATCTATTCGGAATCCGAAGTGCTCGCCAAGCGTGAATCGAAGAGCCGGCCTGGTCAGGGCATCGTCACGGTGCGCACGACCGGCACGAAGGCCGACGGCAGCGCGTTCATGACCTTCGAGCGTTCCTTCCTCGTGCCGAAGCGCAGCTCGGCATGACATCGCAGTACAGCAACGACGACGAAGAACTGATCCTCGCGAGCATCGATCGTTTCCTCGAGCGCGAGGTTGCGCCCTACGCCCACGCGCTCGAGGCGTCCGACACTTGGCCCGAGGCGATCGTCGATCACATGAAGGAGCTCGGCCTCTTCGGCGCGACCATCGATCCGGAGTACGGCGGGCTCGGGCTCCCAGCGGTAACCTACGCGAAGATCGTCGAACGGGTCTCCGCGGTGTGGATGTCGGTGTCGGGGATCTTCAACTCCCACCTCATCATGGCGGCGGCGGTGCAGCGCTTCGGCACCGAGGCGCAGAAACGCCACTACCTGCCGCGCTTCGCCCGCGGCGAGCTGCGTGGCGGCATCGCCCTCACCGAGCCCGACTGCGGCACCGATCTCCAGGCGATACGCACGAAGGCGATCCGCGACGGCGACCACTACGTCGTGAACGGCACGAAGACCTGGATCAGCAACAGCATCCAGGGCCACATCCTCGCCGTGCTGGTGAAGACGGACCCGAAGTCGGAGCCGCCGCGGCGCGGCATGAGCCTGCTGCTGATCGAGAAGGGCCCTGGCTTCGAGGTGAGCCGCAAGCTCGAGAAGATCGGCTACAAGGGCATCGACTCCGGCGAGCTCCTGTTCGACGACTGCCGGGTGCCGGCCGAGAACCTCATCGGCGACGAGGAGGGCCGCGGACTCAACCAGATCCTCGCGGGGCTCGAGCTCGGGCGCATCAACGTGGCCGCCCGCGGCGTCGGCATCGCCCGCGCCTGCCTCGACGAGTCCGTCGCCTACTCCCAGGTGCGGAAGACCTTCGGCAAACCCATCTGCGAGCACCAGTCGATCCAGATCAAGCTCGCCGAGATGGCCACCCGCCTGGAGGCGTCGCGCCTCCTGGTGGAGGCGGCGGCGCAGGCCTACGACGCTGGCCGGCGCTGCGACATGGAAGCGGGCATGGCCAAGCTCTTCGCCACCGAGACCGCGATCCACAACAGCCTCGAGGCCATGCGCCTGCACGGCGCCTACGGCTACTCGAAGGAGTTCAACATCGAGCGTTACTACCGGGACGCGCCGCTGCTCGCGATCGGTGAAGGCACCAACGAGCTGCAGCGGATCATCATCGCGAGGCAGCTCGTCGAACGGAATCCGGCGTGATCGGCATATCCTGTAGGAGCGAGCTTGCTCGCGAAGATTCGCGAGCAAGCTCGCTCCTACAGGAAATCGGGACAAGAGCGCAATGCTTCCCTTAGAAGGCGTGCGCGTGCTCGCCGTCGAGCAGTACGGCGCCGGACCGTTCGGCACGATGTTCCTCGCCGACCAGGGCGCGGAGGTCATCAAGATCGAGAACCCCCACGACGGCGGCGACATCGCGCGGGGCGTGGGCCCCTTCTTCTTCGCCGACCACGACAGCGTCTTCTATCACAGCTTCAACCGCAACAAGAAGAGTATCTCGCTGGATCTGCGCCAGGAGGAAGGACAGGCGGTGCTGCGGGATCTGGTGGCCGGCGCCGACGCGCTTACCTCCAACCTGCGCGGCGACGTGCCGGCGAAGCTGGGGCTCACCTACGCGCACCTGAAGACCTTCAACCCGAAGATCGTGTGCGCGCACCTGAGTGCCTACGGGCGCACGGGACCCCGGGCCTCATGGCCGGGCTTCGACTATCTCATGCAGGCGGAGGCCGGGTACCTGTCCCTCACCGGCGAGCCGAACGCGCCGCCCGCGCGTTTCGGCCTCTCCGTCGTGGACTTCATGACCGGCCTCGGCCTCGCCTACGCCGTGCTGGCGGCGCTCACCGCCGCGCGCACCACCGGCGAGGGCCGCGATATGGACGTGAGTCTCTTCGATATGGCGCTGGCGAACACCAACTACGTGGCGGCCTGGTACCTGAACGAAGGCCACAGGCAGGAGCGCCTGCCGCGATCGGCACACCCCTCCCTGACGCCCTGCCAGCTCTATCCCACCGCCGACGGCTGGATCTTCATCATGTGCAACAAGGAGAAGTTCTGGCCGGCGCTCTGCGAGCTGGTGGAGAGGCCGGAGTGGGCGAGCGACCTACGTTTCGCGAACTTCGCCGAGCGACTCGCCAACCGGGACGCGTTGACCGAGCTCCTTGACGACGCGCTGGCCGCGCGTCCGAGCGCCGAATGGCTGGCCCGCTTCGCCGGTCACGTTCCCGCGGCGCCGGTGAACGACATAGCCAGCGCGCTCGAGAACCCCTTCGTCACCGATCACGATCGGCTGCAGACCATTACTCATCCCGAGGCGGGCGAGTACCGCCTCGTGGCGCCGCCGGTGCGCTCCGCCGAGCCCCCGCCGTCAGACCCTGCGCCGGCCCTCGGACAACACACCGACGCGCTGCTGACGGAACTCGGCTACGACGCCGAGCGCCTGAGGAAGCTCCGTGCGGCCGGAGTCATATAGAGAAAGGATACCGCAATCATGAACGAATCAACGAGGACGGCGCTCATCACGGGCGGCGCGGGTGGTATCGGCGGCGCCATGGCCGAGGCACTGGTGCTTGACGGCGTCAATGCGGCACTGGTCGACATCGACGAGGACCACGGGCTGAGTCGGGCCGCGGAGATTAACGCGCGCTGCGGCTGCGAACGCGTCGCCTTCATCGCCGGCGACGTGAGCGACGAGTCGTCATGCAATGACGCCGTGGCCGCGTGCGTCGAACGCTTCGGCCGCTTGGACGTGCTGGTGAACAACGCGGGCGTGGGCGTGAGCTCCATTCGCCCGGATGCGGAGCGCAATCATCCGAGCATCGAGGAGCTCGATCGCCCGCTGTGGGAAAAGTTCTTCGCAACCAACGTCACCGGACCCATGCTCATGGTGCGGGCAGCGGTGCCGCACATGCGCGCCCAGGGCTGGGGCCGGGTGATCAACAACACCACCAGCTTCTTCACCATGCTGCGGGTGCTCCCCTACGGCGCGTCGAAGGCGGCGCTGGAATCCATGTCGGCCATCTGGGCGACGGAGCTCTCGGATTCCGGGATTACCGTCAACGTCCTCGTGCCCGGCGGCCCCACGGATACGCCCTTCGTCGGCGTCGAGTCCGGGATCCCCAGGGACAAGATGTTGAAGCCCGCGGTCATGGGTCCACCCGCCCGCTGGCTCGCGTCCCCGGACTCCGACGGGGTGACCGGACAGCGCTTCGTGGCGGCGTTGTGGGATGCGGAACAGAATGACGCCGAGGCAGCGAAGATTGCCGGTGCGCCGATCGGCTGGCCGGAGCTCGCGAAAAGCGTTGTCTGGCCGGATTGATACCGGGGACGAGCAAGAGGAAGAGCAAGCGCCATACTCGCGGGTCCAGCGATGGCGAAGTTAGTCGCCGTGCACGGTACTTTGAAGGATCCCTCGTATCCCGCTAAATTCATAGAAAGTTTCCGAAATACGCTACTAGAGGACGCGAAGATGACTACTTTTTCTGTTTCCGGCGGCTGTCTTTGCGGAAGCGTTCGATACACGGTGACTAACCCCGCCAACTGCGTGATTCATTGCCACTGTTCGCGGTGCCGGAAGGGACATGGCGGTCTGGTCACAACCTGCGCGATCGTAAGTCGCGGAACTCTAGTCATCGAACAAGGAATCGACAATTTGACGACTTTTGCGCATCCTCCTGAAGTTAAGAGGGAATTCTGTCGAACCTGCGGATGCTCGCTTCGCTACTATACAGAAAAGGTGCCAGATACGGTGTTTTACTACCCGGCAACGTTGGACCAGGGAATCCATCCTGGTCACCCACCAGAATCTGAACATCATATTTATGTTGCCTCAAAAGCAGAGTGGGAACGTTTCGAAACATCACTCCCATGGCATGAAGCGGATATTGAGAGTGCAGATTATGAAAAGTCTCGGAGTGAATGAAGTAACACCCACGCTTCAAGTACTGACTGAACGTGAAAATTGACAGAGCCACATAACAAGGCGCTGGCGGTGCGGCGCGGCTGAGCTTGGTCGTTATGTAGCACGAAGGGGAATACATGGAGTGGAAACGGGACAAGTTCAGGATTGTTGACGATTCCTCCGAGGTCAACATTGAAGTAGTTTCACGACTCCTTGCCGGGACCTATTGGGGTCATAGACGGCCTCGAGCCATCATTGAGAAACTGATACAGAATTCCCTGTGCTTCTCTCTTTTCTCCGATCGTGAGCAGGTCGGCTTTGCTCGAGTGGCCACCGACTACACGGTTTTCTCTTGGTTATCGGACCTGGTAATAGCTGATGCGTATCGCAATCAGGGACTCGGAGAATGGATGCTTGATTGCACTCTGAAGCATCCGTCCGTATCCAAGACGCAGTTCGTACTACAGACAAGAAGCGCATACGAGCTGTATGAAAAGTTTGGATTCGAGAAAAGCGATAGGTTGATGACGCGTGTGCCCCCAGCTACATAATGGGCGTTAGGTTTATATTCAACCTATGAGATCAGTTCTACTCCTGGTCCTTCTGTCCCACCTCCCGGCCGCAATCTCAGCAGAGAGCGTCTGCTTCGGAACCACAGGCGCGGGCCGCTTGGAAGGGGGAGTGCAACTTCCCGGCGATGGGCCGAATTTCGTCTCCTACGGCACTATCCCGGAGCTGATGGGCCGAACCTACGTTCATAGCAAGGTCCGAGACGTCATTGTCTCTGCATACGAGCTGCTTGAGGTGGAGGCGCCGGGAAAAGTGTTCAAGTACGCTGAGACGGGTGCTGAAACTGGCGGAGAATTCTCTCCCCACAAGACTCACCAAAACGGACTTTCCGTTGATCTGATAGTCCCTGTTACAGACTCCTCAGGGGAATCAGTACATCTTCCCACGCACGCTCTAAACAGATACGGCTACGACATTGAGTTCGATCAGAATGGACGCTATGGCGACTATCAGATGGACTTCGATGCGCTTGGAGCCAAGATTGTTGCGCTGCATAAATCCGCAAAGAAGCACGGTGTAAAGATTTGGCGTGTTCTGTTCGACCCGAAGCTGCAGGCCCACTTATACAAAACCCGCCATGGGAGCTACATTCGGACCAATGTTCTGATTCCGACAAAACGATCGTGGGTAAGACACGATGACCACATTCATATAGATTTCAAAGTGGAATGCCGTGCCCTGTAGACTTAACAAGGCGCGACTGAGCTCAGGCATTCGGCGCTCGAAATCATTGGCCACCAGGTTCTATGACGCCGCGCGACTTTCCGTTTTCTCCGAGTCGATCTTCACCAACCGATTCCATCCGTGAGTGTCCGGTTGCTCGCCGAGCTGGATGCCGGTGAGAGTGTCGTACAGGCGCTTGGTGACCTCGCCGGCCTGATTGTCGTTGATGGCGAGATGCTCGCCCTTGTAGGAGATCCCCCCTACCGGCGCGATGATCGCCGCGGTGCCGGCGCCGAAGCATTCCTGCATGCGTCCCTCGCGGATGGCGGTGAACACCTCGTCGATCTCGATGCGCCGCTCCTCCACCGGATCGCCGGCATCCTCCATGAGCTGGATGACGCTCGCGCGAGTCACGCCGGGCAGGATCGTCCCCACCAGGGACGGCGTCACGACCTTGCCGTCGATGCGGAAGAAGATGTTCATAGCGCCGACCTCTTCCACGTAGCGATGCTCGCGCCCGTCCAGCCACAGGACCTGGGCGAAGCCCTCCCGGCGTCCCGCCTCGCCGGGGAACAGGCTGGCGGCGTAGTTGCCGGAGGTCTTGGCCGCGCCCATGCCGCCGGGAGCCGAGCGGGTGTACTCCTCCTCGACCTTCAGATCGATGGCCGCCGCGTCCTCGTCGAAGTACGCGCGTACCGGCGCGGTCATGACGAGGAAGCGAAAGGCCCGGGAGGGCCGCACCTCGAGATGGGACTCGTCGCTGAAGATGAGGGGGCGGAGATACAGGGCCTGACCGCGCTTGCGGGGGATCCACCCGTGATCGAGCTGGATGAGGGATTCCATGGCGCCGTAGAAGTGCGCCTCGTCGGGGACCGGGATGCACAGACGCTCGCAGGAATTGCATAGCCGCGCGTAGTTCATGTCGGGGCGGAAGATGCGCACCGTGCCGTCGTCGCCCATGAACGCCTTGAGCCCTTCGAAGACCGCCTGCCCGTAGTGCAGGGTCGCGTTGGCGGGGTCCACCGGCACCGGGCCGTAGGGCAGGACCTCGGGCTGCTGCCAGCTGCCGTCCCGGCACCTCATGCTGAACATGTGATCGGAGAACACGTTTCCGAATCCCAGATTGTCGAAGTCAACGTCGGCGAGCCGGCTGCGGCTCGCGGGCGTCACGCTCAGGTCGGGCAACATGCGGGGCCTCGGTATTCTCGTTAATCGGGCTCGAATAGCGTAGATTAGGTCAATTCAGGTGCCGGGGACAACGCTGGCCCGGACCTCGATGAACCGTCAGATCCTCTTCCCCCTGTCCGCCATGCTCGCGGTGCTGACCACCTCCAGCATGGCGGTGACCGTGGTGGCGGTGCTGGCGCCGGAGGCGGCCCCGGAGATCGGCGTCGACGCCACCCGCATCGGCGTCTATACCGCCATCGTCTACGTCTTCGCCACCCTGTCCGGCGCCATCACCGGGCCCATGGTGGATCGCTTCGGCGCCATCCGGGTGTGCCAGGTCACCATGGGGCTCGCGGCGCTCGCGATGTTGACCCTGTCCCGGGGGACGCTCTTCTGGGCCGGCGCCAGCGCCATCGTCCTCGGCTGCGCCTACGGCCCCTTCAACCCCGCCAGCGCCCATGTGCTGTGGCGCCTGTCGACGCCCCGCTGGCGGCCGCTCGTCTTCTCCATCAAGCAGACCGGCGTGCCGCTGGGCGGCGCCCTCACCGGCGCCCTCATCCCCGCCATCGTCCTGTGGTCGGACTGGCAGACGGCGACCCTGGTCGTGGGCGGGGTGGCGCTCACGATGATGGTGCTGCTGCAGGGGCTGCGCCGCCCCATCGACGCGGATGCCCGCGGGCCGCTGAGGTTGAACCCGGGCCGCCTGATCGCGCCCGTGCGGCTCGCCCTCGTCGAGCCGCGGCTGCGCGGCTATACCCTCGCCGCCTTCGCCTACGCGGGCTGTCAGCTGAGCGTCATGGCCTTCATGGTCGTGTTCCTGACCCGGGCCGTGGGCATGAGCCTGGTCCTCGCCGGCACCGTGTTCGCGTGCGTGCAGGTCGGCGGCTTCGCGGGCCGGCTCATCTGGGGCGGCATCGCGTCCCGCTCGGCCGCGCCGCGGGCGGTGCTGGTGATCATCGGGCTCATCACGGCGGTGTGCCTGGGTATCACGCCCTTCATCGACGACCGCTGGCCCCTGCTGGCGGTGATCACGCTGGCCACCCTGCTCGGCGCCACCAGCCTCGGCTGGAACGGCGTGTTGCTGTCGGAGGTTGCGACCCACGCCCCCGAGGGACTCGCGGTGGACGCGACGGCCGGCATGCAGGTAGTGATGTTCGGCGGCATCACGGTGTTCCCCCCGCTATTCGGCTATCTCGTGATGCGCACTGACAG
This sequence comes from uncultured Gammaproteobacteria bacterium, assembly GCA_965364645.1. Classification (GTDB taxonomy): domain Bacteria; phylum Pseudomonadota; class Gammaproteobacteria; order HK1; family HK1; genus JAABYT01. The sequence goes on from CBDTYP010000003.1 coordinate 10,416, forward strand.
CTTCACCGGCGCTTTCCTCGCGGTGGCCGTGCTCGCCCTCGTCGGCGCCGCCGTCGTCGCCCGCACGGGGAGAGCGTGACGGAGATTTATATATAATGCCCGGCGACATGCATATCGTAGTCCTCCCCGGCGACGACATCGGACCGGAGATCAGCGCGGCGACGCGGCGGGTCCTGGACGTACTCGACAGGAAGCTCACCCTCGGGCTGCGCATCGAGGAGCACGCCATGGGGCTCGCGACCCTCGAGAGCCATGCCAGCACCCTGCCCCGGGAAGCGCTCGACGCGGCGCGCGCGGCCGACGGCGTCATCCTCGCCCCCGTGTCCACCTACGACTACCCGCCCCCGGAGCAGGGCGGTATCAACCCTTCCGCGCAGATTCGTATCGCGCTGGATCTCTACGCGAACATCCGTCCGAGCAAGACCCGGCCCGGCGTGCGCAACGTGGCCGAACACATGAATCTCGTGGTCGTCCGGGAGAATACCGAGGGGTTCTACGCCGATCGCAACATGGTGGAGGGCAGCGGGGAGTTCCAGCCCGCGGAGGACATGGCCCTCGCCATACGCAAGATCACCGCCGCCGCCAGCCAACGCATCGCGCGATCGGCGTTCGAGCTCGCCATGAGGCGCGACAAGCACGTCACCATGGTCCACAAGGCGAACGTCCTCAAGGTGACCGACGGTCTGTTTATCCGTGAGGTCGTAAAAGTTGCAGAAGAATTTCCCGACGTGCGCCTCGACGAGATGCTGGTGGATGCCATGGCGGCGCGCCTCATCCGCGACCCCGACGCGTTCGACGTCATCGTCACCACCAACATGTACGGCGACATTCTCTCCGACGAGGCGGCCGCGCTGTGCGGCGGACTCGGACTCGCCTCCGCGCTGAACGCCGGCGAGGAGCACGCGATCGCCCAGGCCGTGCACGGATCGGCGCCGGACATCGCTGGCCGGGGCATAGCCAATCCCGCGGCGCTCATGCTCTCCGCCTCCATGCTGCTGGACTGGCTCGGCACGCGCCACGACAAGCCGATTCTCGCCGTGGCGGCGGATCTCCTCGAGGGCGCCGTCGACGCGGCGCTGACAGATGCCGGCAAGCACACGCCGGACCTCGGCGGCGCTGCGACGACGGAACAATTCGCCACGGCCGTGGCGGCAAACATCGAGACGGAATAACGATTCGGTACCTCGGGGGGACCACGCATGACAGCTTCGACCGACAAGATCATCGTCGAGAAGTCGAACGGCATCGGACGATTCATCTTCAATCAGCCGCAGAAGCACAACGCCATCAGCTTCGAGATGTGGCAGGGGATCTCCGAGGCGATGAGCGACTTCGCGGCCGATGATTCGGTACGGGTCGTAATCCTGAGCGGAGCAGGGGAGAAGGCGTTCTCCGCCGGCGCCGACATCTCCCAGTTCGCCGAGAAGCGTGCCGACATGGACGGCGTCGAGGAGTACGAGCGAATCGCGCTCCAGGCCCATGACGATCTCACTTACATCGACAAACCCACCATCGCCATGATCCAGGGTTACTGCATTGGCGGCGGCGCGGGTGTCGCGCTGTGTTGCGATATCCGCATCGCCGCGGAGGACGCACGCTTCGCGATCCCCGCAGCCAAGCTCGGCCTCGCGTACCGCTGGGACGACGTCTATCCGCTGGTGCAGCTGGTCGGGGCGAGCTCCGCGAAGGAGATCCTGTTCACCGGCAGGCAGTTCAACGCGGGGGAGGCGCTCGGCATGGGCCTCGTGAATCGCGTCGTGCCCCGCGCCGAGCTCGAGTCCTGCGTGAGCGAATACGCCGAACGCATCGTCGCGAACGCGCCCCTCACGATCCGCGCCGCCAAGCGCACCATCGGAGAAGCGATGAAGGACCCGCAGGATCGCGACCTCGACACGGTCAGGGAGTTGGTGGACGCCTGCTTCGCGAGCGACGACTACGCCGAGGGCCGCAAGGCATTCATGGAGAAACGAAAGCCCGCGTTCAAGGGGCGCTGACGCGCCCCACGTTGACGACGTAGGCCCTCGCGACGAGATACAGGAGCACGGCATTCAGCAGGTGCCACAGGAAGTGTGTCCCTATGGGGATCTGATCGCAGATCCGGCTGTCCATGGTGCGGAACGTGAGCGACAGCAGGAACACTCCCGCGCCGGCGAGGATGAGCGTCCTTCCCTCGAACGATTTCCTGTAATGGTAGACGCCCAGGCCAACCAGGGTGATCAACGTCGGCGCGTACATCAGCGAGCCGTTCAGAACGTCCTGGTACGACTCGCCGACGAGCGCCGCGCCTACGAACACGATGAGAAATGTCGCGACAGCCACGCGCCCCGCGCCCATCAGTCCGCGAAGATACACCCACAGGAATACGAGCTGAAACAGGAGAATGGGGATGATGTCCAACCACTCCGTCAGGCGGGTTGCCACGGTATGGAATATTCCGCTGCCGATACCGACGGCGGCCATCAGAAGGACGAGCAGCCAGACGGCGCCGGTCAGGGATTCGCGCCGCGCCGCCAGGCGCCAGATCATCCACGCGGCGATGAGGAATGCCAGGTTGGTCGCCGCGTTGAGGGGCTCGGCCCAGAGGCCCGGCCCGAGGCGCTCGCAGTAATTGTCTACCGGTGTGTTGATCGCCGGGGCCTCCTCGTGACGGCCTAGATGACACCGTCCTCGACCAGGCGTCGGATCTCGCTCTCGCTGTAACCGAACTCGGCGAGAACCTCGCCGGTGTGCTGTCCCCGCTCCGGCGTCGCGCGGTAGGTCATCGCCGGCGCATCGCCCATGTCGATGGCGTTGGCGACCACGTCGATCGGGCCGAGGGTCCCGTGTTGCACGGTGCGATTCATTCCGAGGTGTTGCACCTGAGGATCGGCGAACACCTCGTCGATGGAGTAGATGGGGCCGCAGGGCACGCCGGCGGCATTCATGGTCTCGACGAGCTCGCTGCTCTCGCGCTTGATCGTGTAGCTCTCGATCGCGGCGTTCAACGCGTCGCGATTGGCCAGGCGCGCGGCGCCATCGGCGTAGTCCGGATCGTCGAAGAGCTCTGGCGCCCCGAGCACCTCGCACAGGCGCTCCCACATCACGTCGCCGCTGCAGGCAATATTGATGTGCCCGTCGCTGGTGCGGAAGACACCCGTGGGAATACTCGTCGGATGATTGTTGCCGGCCTGGGGGGGCACCTCCTTTCCGATCGTCCAGCGCGCCGCCTGGAAATCCAGCATGGCGATCTGGGCCTGCAGGAGAGACGTCTGCACCCAGCGGCCCTCGCCTGTGCTCTCGCGCTCCAGCAGCGCGACGAGAATGCCGATGGCCGCGTAGAGGCCGGCGGAGAGATCCGCAATGGGCACGCCGACCCGCACCGGCCCCTGTCCCGGCAGCCCGGTGATGGACATGAGCCCGCCCATGCCCTGGGCGATCTGATCGAAGCCCGGGCGCATCGCATAGGGACCGTCCTGCCCGAACCCCGAGATGCTGGCCAGCACGATGCCCGGATTCACCCCGCGCAGGGCCTCGTAGTCGATGCCGAGACGCTCCTTCACGTCCGGTCGGAAGTTCTCCACCACCACGTCGGCCTTCTCGACCATGCGCATGAGGACGGCGTGGCCCTCGGCGCTCTTGAGGTTCAGGGTCATGCCGCGCTTGTTGCGGTGGATGTTCTGAAAGTCCGGCCCGTTGCGTGCGCCCCCCATGCCCCTGGCGCTGTCCATGGCGGCCGGCGCCTCGATCTTGATGACGTTGGCGCCCCAATCGGCGAGCTGGCGCACCGCCGTCGGGCCGGAACGCACCCGCGTGAGGTCGAGGACCGTAAAGCGCGCCAGCGGCGGCGACTCGGGAGCGTCGTTCATGTTCGAATGCCGGATTGTTTCGGGTACGACAATTCTGCCGTAGTCGAGCGCCCTTGTCCCGGGATTCCCTGCCGTCCCGAACTTACATCACCAGCACGGCGCCCGCGGCCGGGCGGGCACGGTAGGCCTCGTCCCAGCGGAGCAGGCGCGGATACGCGTCGTACGCGCCGAGCTTCCCGTAGCGGGCAAACTGGAACGCGGCCTGGAGCGTGCAATCGACGATAGTGCAGCGATGGCCCGCGACAAACGGACGGCCATCGGCGAAAGCCTCCTCCAGCACACCTAGAGCCTTCTCCAGGGTGGGGCGAAAGTGATCCGCGATCCCGGGATCGGGCGTGTGCCCCAGCGGCGAGTTGGTGGCATGCACGATGCGTGCTGCCGATCCCAGCACGCCCAGCTCGGCGATGCGCTCCAGCTCCCGCACGCGGGCTCGTTCCAGAGGCTCGCGGCCGATCATGGGGGGCTCGGGATGAAGCTCCTCCAGATACTCGATAATCGCGAGGGACTCGCCGAGACAGCTGCCGTCCGCGAGCTCCAGCACCGGAACCCGGCCGAAGGGATTTCGCGCGAGATGCTCCGCGGAGTTCTGCTCACCCTTGACGAGGTTCACCCGAACCTCCGTCAGATCCATCTCCGCGCCCGCGGCGATCTTCTCCGCGACGTAGAGCCGGACCCTGGTCGGGTTCGGGGCGACGGGCGTCACGTAGAGCTTCAACGGATCAACTCCGCGACACTCTCTCGCACGTCGTCGAAGCTGCGCACGTGAATTGCCCTCATGCCGGCCTCCCGGGCGCCGTCGACGTTCTCGTGCGTATCATCGAAGAACATGATCGCTTCGGGGTCGACGCCGATGGCGGAGGTCACGCGGCGGAACGCGGCCGACTCGGGTTTTCGGAGACCGAGCTCACAGGAGACGAACACTTCCTCGAAGAGATCCAATGTCCCTGCGTACTTCTTCTCCCAGTGCCGCTGATGGGTGACGTTGGTATTGGAGAACGCGTAGATGGGGAACCGCTTCCCCAGATCTTCCAGCAGCTCGGATACGCCCGGAACTTCCTGCAGAAAGATCGCGTTCCACCCGGCGGCGAAGTGTTCGTCGGACAACGCTATGCCGAGGGTGTCGCGAAGCGCATCGAAATACGCAGCGGCATCGATCTCCCCCCTCTCGTGGCGTTCGTACCAGAGGTCGATGCCGTAGAAGGGCCGCAATGACTCCACGGGCACGCCGGCGTGGGCCGCCCAGTACGCGAACGCGTGATCGAAATCGATCTCGAACACGACACCGCCGAGATCGAAAAGCAACGCCTCTGTACTCGAACCGCCCATTGCTCTATGTTGCCGGCACCAAGATCAGTCGAGAAGCAGCGTGTCACAGCTTATCAGCCGACTGACGGGCGTGCACTGGCGCGAGCAGGGGCCGGCATTTCTGGTGGGCATCGGTCATGGCGGCACCCACTGGATCGCCACCTTCTTCTATCTCCTCCTGCCCTTCATGACACGGGACCTGGGCCTCAGCTACACCGACGCGGGACTGCTGGTCGCGGTGATTCATCTCAGCTCCCTGTTTGCGAACTTCGGCAGCGGCGTGCTCGTGGACATCACCGGAAGGCGGGTGCTGTTCCAGGTGGTCTCGCTCCTGATCGGTGCCGGCGCACTCATGGCCTTCGGCGTGTCCGATCGCCTCCTCGTGCTGGGTATTCTGGTCGCGCTCATCGGCGCATCCAACAATCTCTGGCACCCGCCCGCCATCGCCTACCTGTCGGAGATCTATCCGGCCAACCGCGGCTACGCCCTCTCGATCCATGCACTCGGGGCCAACGTGGCCGATGCGATGGCCCCGCTGGCCGCGGGCACTCTGCTTGCGGTGTTTACCTGGCAGCGCACCGCGGCGACCGGCGCCGTGCCGGTGATCTTCGTCGCACTTCTCATCGCGGCGCTCCTGCTTCGTGGCAGCGGCCGGAGGGCAGCAAGCGCCGGCGGCGCGATGAGCATGTCCGAGTATCTACATGGACTGAAACGTATCGTGCGCGATCGGCTGGTGCTCGGTCTCTGCCTGATGTCCGGGTTTCGCAGCATGGCGCAGAACGGACTGCTGGTCTTCCTCCCGCTGTTTATCGTCAACGATCTGCACGCCGGCCCAATCTGGCTGGGTGTCGCCATGATGGCGATGCAGCTGGGCGGCCTGGTGGCGGGACCGGTGGCCGGCGCCTGGTCGGATCGCGTGGGGCGCCGGCCGGTGGTGCTGTCCGGGCTGACCGTCACCACCGTCGTGATCGCGTCTATCGCGTTCATCGATAACGACGTCCTGCTCGTCGCCGCAGTCTCGATCCTGGGTTTCGCGTTGTTCGCCGTGCGTCCGGTAATCCACAGTTGGATGATGGACCTCGTGCCCCCCAACCTCTCGGGTAGCGCCACGAGCCTGCTATTCGGCACCCAGTCGCTGCTGTCTGCGGCCGTGCCGCCCATCGGCGGTGCCATCGCCGACGCGTACGGACTGCCGACCGTGTTCTATTTCCTCGCCGGCGCCATGCTGGTGGCGAATTTCCTGGTCTACCTTCTCCCCCACGAAGTAAACTGAACGCCGGGAAACGCTGACAGGACAACGCCATGCTCAAGATCTGGGGTCGAGTCAATTCCATCAACGTCATGAAGGTGATGTGGTGCGTCGAGGAGCTCGACATCCCACACGAGCGCGTCGATGCCGGCATGGCCTACGGCGTCGTCGGCGATGATTTCTACGGCGAGCTGAATCCCAACCGCCGGATTCCCACTATCGAGGACGACGGCCTCGTGCTCTGGGAATCCAACGTCATCGTGCGCTATCTCTCGGCGAAGTACGGATCCGGGAGCCTCTGCCCGACGGACATCGGCGAGCGCGCCCTCGCCGAGCAGTGGATGGACTGGCAGCAGACCACGGCGCACGCGGACATAACGTTCATCTTCTGGGCAGTCGTGCGGGATCTGAAGGAGAACCAGGTGCCGGAGAAGCTGAATGCGGCGGCGTCACGCCTGGGCAAGAACTGGAAGATCGTCGACGATCAGCTCGCTAACCGCGACTTCCTGTGCGGCGATCGCCTCACCATGGCGGACATACCCCTCGGGACCGCGGTCTGGCGCTGGTACAACATGGATACCGAGCGCCCGTCGCTCCCCAACGTCGAGGCCTGGCACGAACGCCTCAAGCAGCGTCCGGGCTTTCAGAAATACGTCATGCAGCCGCTGACCTGATCGACGGCGTCACTCAGCCCACACCTCGACGCGATCGGCGCCCACCCGCTCGACGACGGCGTCCAGCATCCGGTTGTACTCCTCGAGCGCGAACTCCGACAGGGTGTTGCGGCCGTCCTCCTTGAACCAGACGATGACCCGGGGGCTGGACTTCTCGAAGGTGTGCCGGATCTTCTCCAGCCGGACGATCACCTCGATCTGGGGATAGGTCTTCAAGCGGAAGCGCTGCTCGTCGGCCTCGGCGCTGCGCTTCTCGTACACGACGATGCCGCTGTCGAAATCCTGGAACTTGACCCGCTGGTAGCCCCGGGCACGCAGATAGTCGTGAATCTGCCCCGGCGTGTACTGCATGCTGTAGGGACTCACGTCGACCGTGAACGCCTTGGTCGCGCGGGCGGCGCAGCCTGCGAGGACGAGCACGAGCACCACGACGGCGGCGCAGACGATCAGGTGGCGCATGTCTTCGAATCCTCCCTCGAAGTCCCGGCGAAACATATACAATCCGGGTACCGCTACAGCTTGTCAATCGCGAATGGACACCACGCTGAATACCCTGTCGGCCGGCGCCGCCGCGGCGGCCATCGCCCGCGGGGACATCACGTCGGAGGCGCTGGTGGAGGCATGTCTCGATCGCATCGAGACCCGGGACGCACTCGTCTGCGCGTGGGTGCACGTGGACGCGGCCCGAGCGCTCGCCGCCGCCCGCGAGGCCGACGGCGCCCGCATCGCGGGCGAGTCCCTCGGCCCCCTGCACGGCGTGCCCGTCGGCATCAAGGACATTTTCGACACTGCCGACATGCCCACCCAGTGCGGCAGCGATCTCTACCGGGGCCGGCAGCCGGAACGGGACTCGGCGGCAGTCGCGTCCCTGCGCCGGGCCGGCGCCATCATCATCGGCAAGACCGTGACCGCGGAGCTGGCGCTGTCCGCGCCGGGGCCGACGGCCAACCCCCTGGATCTCGCCCACACCCCGGGCGGATCCTCCAGCGGCTCGGCCGCCGCCGTGGCGGACGCCATGGTGCCGCTGGCCATCGGCTCCCAGACCACGGGCTCCGTCATCCGGCCCGCGTCCTACTGCGGCATCGTCGGCTACAAGCCGAGCTTCGGCGCCATCCCCACGGACGGCATGCACATCCTCGCCGACGCTCTGGATCACGTCGGACTCTTCGCGCGCCACCTCGCCGACATCCCGCTGATGGCGAAGACCATGATGCCGGAGGCCTTCTCCGGCGCCAGGGTCACGCCGGCGGGCCCGCCGAGGATCGGCGTGATGCGCGCACCGGTATGGCAGGAGGCGGACGGCGACGCGCGATCCCGCTTCGACGCTTGGGCCTCCCGAACCGGCGCGGACAGCGTCGTCGAGCTGGGCGGCGTCTTCGAGGATGCCGTCGCCTGCCAGCGGCTGATTCTGGACGCCAACCTGGCCGCGAACCTCGGCGACGTCTGCAGGGACAGTCCCGATCGTCTGCGCGAGATGACCCGCGAGCGGGTGGCAAACGGCCTCGCCATCGACGACGGCGCGCTGGCCGGCGCCACGGCGCAAGTCGAGGAGCAGCGATCGCGCCTTCGCGAGATCTTCGAGGACTACGACGCGCTGCTCACCCTGGCGGCCCCCGGAGAGGCGCCCCGGGGCTTGAGCTCGACCGGTAACGCCGTGTTCTCCGCCATCTGGACCCTCACGGGAGTGCCGGCCGTGTCGCTGCCTTTACTCGAGGGTCAGAGCGGTCTGCCCATCGGGGTGCAGGTGCTGGGAGCTTTCGGCGCGGACGAGAAGCTTCTCGCCACCGCCGCGCAGATCGCAGAAACGTCGTTGAAGCAAGGAGGGCCGTGACCATGTCGGACCTGTTCAAAAAGCGCATGAGCGGGGAGATCAGCGGAGACTTCGCCGTGTTTCTCATCGGCATGCGCTTCAACCGCCCGTGGAAGATCCACAAATGGCTTCCGGTGCTCCGCTCCATGCCCCGCATGATCCGGGAGCTCTCCATGGACGAGCAGTCGGGCTTCCTCGGCAGCGAGAGATGGATCGGACGCACGACCCTCATGGTCCAGTACTGGCGCTCCTTCGAACACCTGGAACGCTATGCAATAAACAAGTCCGCCGAGCACCTGCCAACCTGGGCGGCGTTCAACCGTAACGTCGGCAGCAATGGCGACGTCGGCATCTGGCACGAGACCTTCCTCGTCCGGGACGGCGCCTACGAGTGCGTGTACAACAACATGCCGCGATTCGGACTCGCGAAGGCGGGCGAACACATGCCGGCGACGGGGAAGAGAGAAACGGCGACCGGAAGGATGGGATTGACGGACGGAGACGATGCTCCGGTCGACGTGACGGGGAACTACCGGGGATCATGAACGACGCGCACATCGTCTACCCGGACGCCAACCGGCACATCGGCGAGCTCATGAGCGGCGCGCGCCTCGCCCGGGTGGAGCAGGCGGGAACCTTCGCGGCCCATGTCGGCCGGCCGGAGAACGACCGGGAGTACATCGAGCGCATCGGCAAGGCGCGGGGATTGATGCTCGGCTGGGGCCTGCCGGTGGACGTCATGACGGCGGCGCCGAATCTCGAGCTCATCGCCTTCGTCGGCATCGGCGCTGGCAACTTCGTCGACATCGATCGGGCCGTCGAGCAGGGGATCACCGTCTGCAACACACCCGGGTACGCCGACGACACCGTGGCCGAGCACGCGCTGGCGTTGATGCTCGCCGCGGCGAGGAACGTGTGCCGCCTCGATCGCGATCTCCGCGCGGGCCGGTGGAATCAGTCGGTACCGGGACTCGAGCTCCGCGGCAAGCAGATGGGACTCGTCGGCTTCGGCGGCATCGGCGCGCGCTTCGCCGCCCTCGCGAAGGGAATCGGCATGAATGTGCGCGCGTGGACACGCAACCCGGATCCACAACGGGCCCGGGCGCACGGCATCGAGTTCGTGGATCTCGACACGATACTGCGGGAAAGCGACATCCTCTCACTGCACGTGGCGTTGACGCCGGAGACCGAAGGCCTGCTGGACGCGCGCGCGTTGTCCCTCACCAAGCCCGGGGTCATCGTCATCAACACGGCCCGAGGTGAGATCATCGACGAAGACGCGCTGCAGGCCGCGCTTCGCTCGGAGCACGTGGCCGCCGCCGGACTCGACGTCTATCACGAGGAGCCGCTGCCCGCCGATCATCCGCTCCTCGCCCTCGACAACGTCCTGCTCACCCCCCACGTGGCATTCAATACACCGGAAGCTACCCTCGCTCTGCTGGACATCACCATCGACAACATCGTGAACTACTTCCGCGGCGCGCCGACAAACGTCGTCGCGGCGCCCGGGTAGGCAGATGAGCTGGCTCGCCCGGCACCTCGATACGAGATGTCATATCATCAGGCACCTGAGGACGCCCTGGAGGACGGCGAACTGCTTCGCGACTGGGCCCGCAAGGCCATGGATGCGGCCATGCGCGCCGGCAGGAAGTAGTCGCCGATAGAGCGAGGGATATCGAGCATGAGCGGTGCGGAGGCGATTCGCGCGGACAAGGACAGGCTCTGGGGGAGCCTGATGGAAATGGGCCGCATCGGCGCGACGCCGGGCGGCGGCGTGGGCCGCATCGCGCTCACCGAGCTCGACAGAGAGGCCCGGGATCTCTTCGTTTCCTGGTGCGAGCAGTCCGGCTGCAGCGTCCGAGTCGACGCCATGGGCAACATCTTCGCACGGCGCGCCGGCAGCGACCCGACGCTCGCCCCCGTCATGACCGGCAGCCACCTGGATACCCAACCTCTCGGCGGCAGATTCGACGGCATCTTCGGCGTGCTCGCCGGCCTCGAGGCGGTGCGCGCGATGAACGATGCCGGCGTCACGACCCGCGCGCCTGTCGACGTCGTGGTGTGGACCGACGAGGAAGGCGTGCGCTTCTCGGGAATGCTGGCGTCCGGCGTCTTCGCCGGCGTCTACGAGCTGGAAGACGCGCTCGCCCGCACCGATCCGGACGGCGTGACCATGGCCGCCGCGCTGGAAGCCATCGGCTACGCGGGCACGGCGTCAACGGAAGACCACAGGCCGTCGGCATTCTTCGAGGCCCATATCGAGCAGGGCCCGATCCTCGAAGCGGAGGGCAAGACGGTCGGCGTGGTCATGGGCGCCCAGGGTCAGCGTTGCTTCCACGTAACCGTGACCGGTGAAGAAGGGCACGCCGGCACGCTGCCGATGGAGCTCCGGCGGGACGCCCTCCTCGGCGCGGCGCGCATGGTGGATGCCGTCAACCGCGTCGCCTTCCAGCACGATCCCCATCCGGTCATTACGGTGGGTTCCCTGGACGTGCGACCGAACTCACCCAACACGATTCCCGGTCAGACCCGGTTCAGCATCGACAGCCGCCATCCGGACAACGACGTCCTGCTCACGGTGGAACGCGAGATGCGCGAAGCTTGCGCCGCCATCGCCGCCGAGGCGGGTCTCGAGCTTGCCATCGAACTCGTCAGCGAGCGAAAGAGCGTGAGCTTCGACGAAGGGTGCGTGCGCAGCATCCGCGACGCCGCCGAAGACCTGTCGGTCTCCCACCGTGACATCTACTCGGGCGCCGGGCACGATGCCTGCAATCTCGCGCTCGCGGCGCCGACTGGCATGATCTTCGTCCCCTGCGAGCGGGGCATCAGTCACAACGAGCAGGAGAACGCGCGGCCCGAGGATCTGGCGGACGGCTGCTCGGTACTGATGCGGGTGCTGATTGAAAGGGCTGGCGTGGGATAGGACAGCCATGACCAGGGACGAACGCAGCGGCCTGAAGGCCATCGAGACCAAGCTGAGAGGCAGCGATCTCATCGAGTGCCCGCTGCTCAACAAGTCCACCGCCTTCACCGGTAGCGAGCGCGAGGCGCTCGGCCTGCTCGGCCTGCTGCCGCCCCACGTCGAGACCCTGCACGAACAGGTGGCGCGCGCCTACGAAGCGCTGCAGCAGGAGAGTCCCGAGATCGAGAAGCACATCTATCTCCGTAACCTCCAGGACACGAACGAGACGCTCTTCTACGCCCTCGTCCGTGAGCACGTCGAGGAGATCATGCCGCTCATCTATACACCGGTGGTCGGCGCGGCGTGTCAGCGCTTCAGCGCGATCTACCGGCGGCCCCGGGGGCTCTTCATCTCCTACCCGGCGCGGGAATCGATCGATCGCATCCTCGACAACGCCACCGTTCAGGATGTCCGGGTGATCGTGGTCACCGACGGCGAACGCATTCTCGGGCTCGGGGATCAGGGCGCGGGGGGCATGGGGATCCCCATCGGCAAGCTCTCACTCTACACCGCCTGCGGCGGCATCGACCCCGCAACGACCCTGCCTGTCATCCTGGATGCCGGCACCAACAACCACGAGCGTCTGAGAGATCCCCGCTACATCGGCTGGCGCCACGAGCGCGTTGCCGGCGAGGACTACTACGACTTCGTCGATCGCTTCGTTCAGGCCGTCAAGCGCAAGTGGCCCGGCGTGCTGCTGCAGTTCGAGGACTTCGCGCAGGCCCACGCGAGCCCGCTGCTCGAGCGCTACCGCGACCAGCTGTGCACCTTCAACGACGACATCCAGGGCACCGCGGCCGTCACCGTCGGGACTCTCATGGCGGCCACCGAGGTCACGGGCTCGTCCATGAGCCATCAGACCATCGTATTCCTGGGCGCCGGATCCGCCGGCTGCGGTATCGCCGAGCAGATGATCAGAACGATGGTCGACGACGGCCTCGCCGAGACGGACGCGAGGGCGCGGGTCTTCATGGTCGATCGATTCGGACTTCTCGATGATCGCACGGAGGATCTACATGCGTTCCAGAAGCGGCTGGTGCAGCCGTCCGAGCGCGTCGGCGGCTGGGCTTCGAACCCGGCAGAGGGCGTCAGCCTGCTGGACGTCGTGCGCGAGGCGAAGCCCACGGTCCTCGTCGGCGTTTCCGGCCAGCCCGGGCTCTTCACCGAGGAGATCGTGCGCGCAATGGCGGACCGCACCGAGCGACCCATCATCTTTCCGCTCTCGAATCCCACGAGCAGGATCGAGGCGACGCCGGAGCAACTGATCACCTGGACCGAAGGCCGCGCGCTGGTCGCGACGGGGAGCCCCTTCGGGCCCGTGCGCTATGGCGGCCGCAGCTACCCCGTCGCGCAGTGCAACAACAGCTACATCTTTCCTGGCATGGGTCTCGGCATCCTCGCCGCCGGCGCGGCGCGGGTCAGCGACGGGATGTTCATGGCGGCCTCCCGGGCGCTCGCGTCCTGCTCCCCGGCCCGCGAGGACGCGGCCGCCCCATTGCTCGCCACCCTGAGCCAGGTACGGGAGGTGGCACGGCGCATCGCATTCGAGGTGGCGCACCAGGCGCAGAGCGAGGGCCTCGCGGAGAAAACGACGGCGACGGCCCTGCGAAAACGCATCGAGGCGTACTACTGGAAGCCCGTGTATCACCCCGTCGTACCCGCAGGATCAGGAGCCTGATTGCATGAGCGTGGATATCCTCACGACCGAGCCGCTCGGCGACAAGAAGAACTCCGACTTCTTCAACGAGTACCGACTGAAGATCTACGAACGCAGGAAGGCGAGCGGCCTCGAAGATCTGATCAAAGAGATCTGCGCGCTGGTGGTCCAGGTGCAGACCGGCGACGCGCTCGCCTACCTGGAAGAGCTGTATCTCATGACGCCCTACCGGCTGACCTGCAGCTACCTCAACGAGACCCACAAGATCCACGTCCTGGAATCGAAGCCGGAGTTCCCCCACCTCGTCGTCCTCGAGCCGCTGGATTCGAGCTTCACCGACGACCTCACGCGGCTCAACATGCTCTATCCCCTGGCCCGCAAAAAACCCAACGCACGCTACGTCGGGGAGGTCTTCGCAGTCGGCGATCTCGGCGAGGTCCGGAACATCCTCGAGTCCCACAACATTCGCTTCCACTACCCGGACGAGACTGAGAACAAGTTCTTCTCAAACCCGCACTTCTACTTCACGTTCCCGTCCTCCATCACGGGAAACCGCGTCGGCTATACACCCCGCGGGAGCTACGATATCGAGGCGATGATGATCGGCGAACGCTTCGAGCTCACGGACGACGAGCGGCGTCGCATCGATGACGCCGACACGAAGGCCAGGGGGAAAGGCGCGGTGCCGCTCATTCTGGGAGTCGATCACATGGCGACCCGGATCCTCTCGGGGGAGCGGGAAGACGCCATCCTCGAGTTCCTGACCATGTCTAACTACTACTTCTGGGGCGCGTACAACATCGGGGATCAGAACTCTTCAACCAATGTGAACCGCAACGGCTACGTCGACGACGACAAGATCTCGCCGGCGAAGGTATTCACCGCCAACAATACCCCGTCGTTCGTCAACTCCTTCGAGAATCTGCCCATGCCGACCGAGGACTTCGTACGCAACTTCGGGAGGCGCATGCATCACGTCGCCTACGAGGTCATCGACGGCGATCACGCCTCCGGAGAGAAGAACGTCGATTTCGTCGTCAAAACGCTGAAGGACTTCGGCGTTCCGTTCCTCGCCCACGTCGAGATCGGGTGCGAGGCCTGCCACGCCCACGTCGTGGGGGAATGCACCGACAAGCCGAATCTCAAGCAGATATTCTCAAAGCACTCGGAGTACTCCATCCTGATTACGGAATACGTCGAGCGCTGTTTCGGCTACGAGGGCTTCTTCACGAAATCCAACGTGGCGGAGCTGACGAAGGCCGCCGGTGAAGACGAGCGCTATCATCATGGCAACATCTTCGACTGACCTTGATTCGACGAGGAGCTGATCCGGTCATGCATGCTTGGTTTTCGCGATACATCATCTATGCGCTCACCGTCATCCTGACGCTCGCGTTCGCGGCGCTCGGCACCAGGAACCCGCACTTCCTCTGGGGAGTGATGATCTTCGGTCCGCTCGCGATCCTCGGCACCTGGGACATCCTGCAGTGGCATCACAGCGTACTGCGCAACTATCCCGTCGCCGCGCATCTGCGCTTCCTCTTCGAGGGACTGCGCCCGGAGCTGCGTCAGTACTTCTTCGAATCCAACCTGTCGGGTGCACCTTTCAACAGGGAGCAGCGCTCGCTCGTGTACCAGCGGGCGAAGGACACCGTGGACAAGCTGCCCTTCGGGACGGAGCTCGACGTCTACGGCGGCGAGTACGCGTGGATGAATCACTCTATCGCGCCGGCGCCGCTCTCCACCGACACGTTTCGCGTCGACATCGGCGGCCCGGAGTGCAAGGCCCCCTACTCGGCCTCCGTGTACAACATCTCCGCCATGAGCTTCGGGGCATTGAGCGCGAACGCCATCCGCGCGCTCAACAAGGGCGCGAAGAAGGGCGGCTTCGCCCACGACACGGGCGAGGGAGGCTTGAGCCGCTACCACCGGGAGAACGGCGGCGATCTCATCTGGGAGATCGGCAGCGGTTATTTCGGCTGTCGGAAAGACGATGGCACCTTCAACCCGGACACATTCGCCGAGCAGGCCGCAATCGATCAGGTGAAGATGGTAGAGATAAAGATCTCCCAAGGCGCCAAGCCCGGTCACGGCGGCGTCCTGCCGGGACCGAAGGTAACCGAGGAGATCGCGGCGGCGCGTCACGTGCCCGTCGGCGTCGACTGCGTCTCGCCCTCGGGACACAGCGCCTTCTCCTCGCCCATAGAGCTCATGGAGTTCGTCGCGAAACTCCGAGAGCTCAGCGGCGGGAAGCCCACCGGCTTCAAGCTCTGCATCGGGCACCGCTGGGAATTCCTCGCCATCTGCAAGGCCATGCAGGAGACGGGCATCCATCCCGACTTCATCGTCGTCGACGGCGCGGAGGGCGGCACCGGCGCGGCACCGGTGGAATTCTCCAATCACGTGGGCACGCCGTTACGGGGCGGCCTCAACTTCGTGCAGAACGCGCTGGTGGGCTGCGATCTCCGCGAGCACATCAGGCTCGGCGCCAGCGGCAAGATCGTCTCCGCCTTCGACATCCTCGGCGCCATGGCCATGGGTGCGGACTGGTGCAACTCCGCTCGCGGCTTCATGTTCGCGGTGGGCTGCATCCAGTCCCAGGCCTGCCACACGAACCGCTGCCCGGTGGGGGTCGCGACCCAGGACAAACAGCGCCAGCGGGCCTTGGTGGTGCCGCAGAAGGCCGAGCGGGTGTACCAGTTCCACCGCAACACCCTCGACGCGCTGGCGGAGATCGTCGCCGCCGCGGGCCTGAAACATCCGTCGGAGATAACCCCCCGCGACTTCTACGTCCGTCTCGGCGGGCCGACGCCCCTGCCGGCAGATCATGGCGCGCTCTGGCTCGAGCCGGGTTCGCTTCTGGACGGGAGCGCGCCGCCCGACTACCTGAGCTACTGGGCGACCGCGCGCGCGGACAATTTCAGGGCTACCTAGTTGTAGCGACTGCAAAGCCGGGATGGGTACTGTCGACCCATAGCGGACATCAGCAATCAATGAAGGCTCATCCTTATGGTCAGAGCGTGCCTCGATGGTATTCTCGCAACCTAATGTAGCGGCTGGACAATTGAGTATTTAAATGGATGACCTCTCAGTTGCTCGTGCAATTCATGTAGTTTGTGTCGTTTTTTGGATCGGTGGCGTTGGTTTCGTCACAACGGTGTTGCTCCCAGGAGTGCGCCGCATGAAAGATCCGCAAGAGCGCGTGTCGTTCTTTGAGCGCATCGAAAAAAGATTCGCATGGCAAGCCCGAGTGACGACGCTGCTCGTTGGGGCCTCAGGTTTCTACATTACTGCTGCCTGGAATCTTTGGGGCCGATTCGAAAGTGCCACATACTGGTGGATGCACGCCATGGTATTGGTATGGATAGTGTTTACTCTGATGCTGTTTGTTGCGGAACCGCTGTTTCTCCACCGTTGGTTTCTTGTCAAGGCGACGGAAAGGCCCGAGAGTACATTTCGCCTAATTGAGAGGTTGCATTGGATTTTGTTGACTATCAGCACACTGACCGTCCTTGGTGCTGTCGCGGGTAGCCATGGAGTGGTCTCTTGACTGCAACGCTGCGATCTTGAATGTCAGCTATTGGCCGCTTCCCGCCTCCCGCCTCCCGCACTATCCAATGACCGGAAGCGACTCGAAGCTGCGATTGGCAGCCGTGTCAGGGCAGCTGGTCGAGGAGGGCTTTGGCTTCTTTCAGATCGGGGGTGTCGAAGCCTTCAGTGAACCAGCCGTAGACAGGGGCAAGGGTTTCTCGAGCCTCTCGCATCTTCCCGCGGTGAGCCATCAGCCGGGCGAAGCCCGTCGCCGCACGTAACTCTCCTGCCTTCGCCCCCTGCTGTCGGGCAACGTCGATCGCATTGCGGTACGTTGACTCGGACTCGGTGAGGCGCTTCGGGTCTTGGGCGAGCAACCCGGCCCTTATTGGAAGAGTCAATGTTTCCCAACGTCGCTCACCCGTGCTGGCCGCGACCTCCATCGCCTCGTCAATAGCTTTCATCGCGTCATCAGTACGTCCCAGGCGTGCATAGGCTTCGGCCAATATGGTGAGATCCAAGGGCACCCGCAGTCGCGCGCCGCGGCGTCGGCGCTCCGCGACTGCGCGCGCGAGTTCGTCGATCGTAATTGCGTCGCCCTCGCCGGTCGCATCGGCCCAGCCTTGGACGATCGTGGCATTGGTAATCCAGACACCCAAAGCGTTTTCGGAAGCGTGACGCCTCATTGTTACGGCGAATTCAATCGCGTCGTGATGTTTGCCGCAGAGCCCAAATACGATGGCGCTACACCAGTAAGCCTGCGCAAGGCTCATCGGGTGCGCAACGCTGTGTGCCAGTGCTAGGGTCCACTCGGCACGGCGCATCGCCTGATCAGGATATCCCAAAACCCAAAACCCGAACGCCGACATCGTCCCTGCACACACACCGGGATCGTGGCCGGCGTAAATGAAAGCCTGATGTCGATGCTGATCGAGCGCGTAAAGCGAGACACCTTTCTCTGCATGCTCTAATGCGATTGTGAAATTGCCGAGAGCATGTTCAACCCCCCAAACCACGTGGTGCGCTTGCAATACCAGGCCAGAATCTTTCAGGTGGGCTCCGAACTTGACTACGTCGTCGGCGGCCCGTCGCTCCTTATCAAGATCCCCTCGCATGTGGTAGTGGTGCCAAAGGCCCCAAAGCGCGGCGAATATCTCTTCTTGTGTGCCGACTCGGTCGGCAAGCACACGGGCAGAATCGTAGATTTTTCTCGTTGCCGTGGCCGCAGTGCCGATGGTGTTTGAGAGCACCGAGCCCAGTTGCAATCGGAATTTCAGTTCGAGCTCGCTCCTTTCTTTGGTATCCGACAAAGAGGTAAGGAGCTCGAGTCCTGTCTCCAGTTGAGTCACGGCTTCGTGATCGGCTGAAGCCTCGGCAGCCCGCCGGCCCGCCCGCAGCCAACAGTTCGCCGCCTGCTGCGTGAGTCCGGCCTCGGTGTAGTGAATCGCCAGCAGTTCCGGTTGAGTTTCTCTAATTTCGGGTGCAGTCGACTCGATTGCTGCCGCGACGCGAGCGTGTAACGAAGCGCGATGCTCGCGCAAAAGGCTGCCGTAAGCGGCATCCCGAACGAGCGTATGCCTGAAGGTGTAGCGGGCCGATTCGTCTTCACCCTGTCGAGTCAGGACTCCAAGCCGCTCCAGCGCATTCAAGCCCTCCGAGAGTCGCTCAGGAGCACCCTCCCATGCCTCCGCCAGTACGCCATGCGCGAACGAACGCCCGATGACAGCCGCACATTGCGCAGCCGCTTTTCCAGTGTCTGAGGCGTCAAGTCGCGCCATCAGCGAGTCCTGTAGCGTCATCGGGATTGTTGCACCCTCACGCGACTGTGTGACTGTACGTGTCAGTTCCTCGATGAAAAGTGGATTACCGCTTGCGCGCGACAAGATGTCATCAACGAGTTCCGCAGACAGTGTCGCTGTTTCTGTTGAAACCCCACGAGCAAGCCGTTCGCATTCGGTGCGTGTCAACTGCGATAACCTCAACACCGACACATGTGGCATATCCGCCCATGCCGCTTCGAATCCGGGTCGGGTGGTGGCAACGAGCAGTACCCGTGCACCCTCTATGGATTCGACAAGCTGGCCGAACAACTCCAACGTCGATGGATCTGCCCAGTGCACGTCCTCGAACGCGCAAATCGTCGGCTGCATCTCTGCGTGCTGATCGACGTATTTCACCAGCGTCAACAAGATTCGCTGACGTCGTTGCTGCGGATCCAGCGCCTCGATCTCGGGGAACCGGCCATCGGTAGGTAGAGAAAGCATGTGGGCCAGTAGTCCCAAGGAATCTTCGTCAGTCTGGCCCATGTTTCGTAGATGCTGTCGCAGCGACTCTAATCGAGCTGCGCTCCCGCTCACTTCATGGTATTTCAGAACTCGCTCGAATGCGGTTATCGTTGGGTAGAACGCACTGCTCTCGTAATAGGGCGAACACTGTAGCTGGATTACTTCATGGGGCTCTGTATCGACGAGCTCGCGCAGCCGTTCGAACAGCCGAGACTTACCGATCCCCGCCTCTCCGATGATCAGGACCACTTGACCCCGGCTCTCCTTGACCCGAGACCAACGTCGAGTGAGCAGCTCTATCTCCTCATCCCGGCCTATGAATGGGCTGAGGTGCGTCCCGGAACGAGCAGCAAACCGTGACTGCCCGCGCACCTCCGACCTGACACGGTATGACGTAACTTCACCGGAAATCCCCTTGAGCGTACGGGCTGGTAACGTTTCAAGCCTGAAGTGACCGGTCGTGATCGACTGAGTAGCCTCTGAAATGACAACGGTGTTTGGTTCCGCCTCCCCCTGGAGCCGAGCTGCAAGGTTCGGTGTCGATCCCAGGGCGGCCAATTCAGAGCGATCCGACGCGCCGGTGGAGAGCACGTCGCCGACGACCGCAGGCCCGGTAGCGATCCCCACTCGGACCTCTGGTTCCGTCTCGTAGGGATGCTCGAGCTCCGTCACTGCTCGGACCACCTCCAGTCCGGCTTTGACAGCTCGTTCCGCATCGTTCTCATGCGCCTGCGGATAACCGAAGTACACCAGGACACCATCACCCTGATGGCGTGCGACGAAGCCGTCGTAGCGTCCTACGGCGCCGACTGCTGCGTTGCGGAATCGGGCCAGCAGGTCGCGGTAGTCCTCCACGTCCATCCGCTCACCCAGTTCAACGGAACCGACCAGATCGCAGAACATGACCGTGAGCTGGCGGCGTTCGGCTTCGCCGCCGGGGATGGGTGGTTGAGTGGGGGCAGAAGGAGTGTCCAGGGCCCCTGCCGCTTCGAGGATGCGTATGCGGTGACCGAGGGGGCCGACACCGATTTCCTTCAGGTCCTCGCTGGAGAGCTTGGGTAGCTGGTCCCAGTCAATCGCATTCTCCTCGAACGCATCGGCATATAGGCCGAGGCCGATAGAGCTGAGCCACTGCACCATATCGGTCATGAGCAATCACACTAACGTGATCCATATCGCCGTACGAGCATACCCGATTCCGGCGGGTGTAAGGACCCTACCCAGGGACGGGCCGAACATCGACTCGGACGTCGAAAAGCGAACTCTTAATCAGGTGGTCGCAGGTTCGATTTCTGTGGGCCCGCCATAAGATCAAAGAGTTACGCGAGTTCAACAGCTGTCCTTGTTCGCCTTGTAGACGCTATGTAGACGGCTGCACGCACTACCCATAGCGCGATCTGGCTACTGCGTGATGTCAGATTTCGACCCACTGCGGTCTTTTAAGATGGGTAAGTTTGAATACTACGTTACACAATCGTACTTATAATTGCACAGCCGCTCGTAGAGACACCGGAGGAGCAGATGGAATTATTCGAGGTCATGCGTACCACCTTCGCGGCACGTGAGTTCACCGATGATTGCGTGCCGGATGAAGTCCTTTACGACGTAGTCGAGAACGCGCGATTTGCCCCCAGCGGTGGTAATCGCCAGGGAAACCGCGTGATTGTCGTACGCAATGAGGAGACCAAAGAAGCGCTTGGGAAACTGGCCGAGCCTGCGGCGAAACGTTATGCAGCACAACGCGCGGCCGGCGAGAGCCCGTGGAACAGTGTGACCCCAACGCAAGTCAGTGAGGAGACGATTGCTACTACGGAAGCTCCTGCCACATTGGTCAATACGTTTCGCGGCGCCAATGTGATTCTGGTTTTCATCGTAGATCTGAAAGTCGTTGCATCAGCGGACCAGTATCTCGACCGAATCGGTGTTATCAGTGGTGCCTCGATTTATCCTTTTGTCTGGAATGTCCTGCTGGGTATTCGTCAGGCCGGCTTTGGCGGCACCATCACCACATTTGCAGTG
>CBDTYP010000004.1:0-28225 GCA_965364645.1 uncultured Gammaproteobacteria bacterium
CAAGCCCATCTACGACAAGGTCGGGCGCTCCATGCTCATCCTCGGCGAGCCCGGTTCCGGCAAGACCATCACGCTCCTCGAGCTAGCGCGGGATCTCATCCACGCCGCGCGCACCGATCCGAGCCAGCCCGTGCCCGTCGTGCTGAACCTCTCGTCCTGGGTCGGCCAGCCACTCGAACGTTGGCTCATGGACGAGCTCAAGACCAAGTACTTCGTCGCCGAGCGCATGGCGCGGCCGCTTCTCGAGAAGAACCGCCTCGCGCTGTTACTCGACGGCCTCGACGAGGTCGCGGCCGATCGCCAGGGCGCCTGCGTGGACGCCATCAACGGGTTCACGGAATCCTACGGTGTGCCGGGGTTCGCCGTCTGCAGCCGCATCGGCGAGTACAGCGCGCTGCCGACGCGCCTCAAGCTCCACGGCGCCATCCGCCTGAACGCGTTGACCCGCGAGCAGATCGACCGCTACCTGGCGGCGATGGGCGGCGAATTCGAGGGTCTGCGCGAAACGCTGTCGAGCGATGACGCCCTCGACACGCTGGCCCGATCTCCGCTCATGCTGAGCGTGATGAGCATCGCGTACAGCGGCGGTGGAATCGAGCACTCGGAGCGGAGGGACGAGACGTCCGTCGATGCGCGCCGCGTGGAGATCTTCGATGCCTATGTCGAGCAGATGTCCGCCCGCAAGGGCGGCGGCACGAGCGCCGACGCGCGACAGCAGAACGAAGGCTGGCTCTCGAACCTCGCCCGCCGCATGCGCGAGCACAGCCAGACCGTGTTCACCATCGAAGGGCTGCAACCGAGCTGGCTGGGAAGTAGACGCCAGAGGCTCGCCTACGCGATCCAATCACGAACGACCATCGGCGTGATCCTCGGTATCACCGAAGGCGTGTACCTGGCCGGCATGAATTTCATGGGTAACACGCCGGCCGTGGACTTCGTGCTCGGGCTGGTGCTCGGGGTCGTCTTCGGCGTCGGCGCGGGAACCTACGACTGGATCCGCATGGAACGCAGCATGAGCTCCGTCGAGAAGATGCGTAAGGCCAGCATCCCGGGCTTCGTGCTGAGTCTGATCGTGTACTTCCTCCTCTTCACCGTACCCTTCGTCGCCCTGTTCCAGGAGGATTCGATCCAGAGGATCCCCTTCGGGCTCGTGTGGGCACTGCTCTTCGCCGTCCGCGTCCGGACACCGGCGGCGCGAAACGATATCCGCCCCGTGGAATCCATCACCTGGGTGTGGTCCCAGGCGTTCAAGGGATCCGCCGTGGGAGCCGGCCTGGGCCTCTTGTTCAGCGTGGGGATCTACATCGCCTACCGGGATCTCTTCACCGGCGACGACCTGCGACCCTGGGCCTATCCGGTCCTTGGACCCTTCGCCTACGCCGCCGTCGGCATGCTGTTCGGCGGGCTCTCCACCGCCACGGTGGAATCCAAGACGATGCCGGGCCAGGCGATGCGCTTGTCGATGCGAAGTGCCATGCTGGTCGGAGCGCTGATCATGTGCTTCACGGGCGTCGGAACGCTCATGTACTCCCTGGGGCCGCCGCTCTACTTCGACGACCCCTTACCGCCGGTCGCCTTTACCGTGACCTTCTGCGTGCTCGTGGGCGTGTACTTCGGCCTGCTGGCGGCGCTCGCCTTCGGCGCGATGGACGTCATCTATCACCGCATCCTGAGGGGCTGTCTCCAACGTAACGGTATCCTGCCACGCTCCCTCGCGGCGTTCCTCGACCAGATGTCCGCGCTCGCGCTGCTGCAGCGGGTCGGCGGCGGCTACATCTTCCTGCACCGGCTGCTGCTGGAGCACTTCGCGGATCGCTCCGCGGCGCGCACCCGGGACGCCTGAGGAAGCCGACGACTCAGTCGCTGCCGAGGGGCCGCAGCGTCATGTCGAAGCGGCCGAACAACACCGTCTTCTCGTTGACCGTCGCCTCTTCCAGGTGAATCGCGTACTTGCTGGTGGTGTCCTGGTCGAGGTTGGGATCGCCCTTGAAGAGGATCTCGGTGTCGAGATACTCGTAGCCCTCGCCCACCACGCCGATGTGGATGTGCTTCACGCCGTAGTACTGCCCGGGCAGCACGGTGCTGAAACGGTAGCTGCCGTCCTTCCCCGTCTTGAGACTCGCCTGGTACTCGGGCGTGTAGGTGCCGGTGCCGTCGGCCTGGCGGATGTGGATCGTGGCGCCGGGGATGGGCTTGCCGTTGGTGCTCCGGACCCAGCCGCTGATGCGCAGGGGCTGCCCCGGATCCCCGGGACGCCACAGGTTGAGGGTATCCCCCGAGGACTCGGCCTCGACGGGGCTGGTCGCCCGGGCCTGGCCGGGCGCGAGGCCCGCAATGGCCAGAATCCCCGTGGCCGCCAGAATGGTAATGATCCGGCTGATGTGACCCATGGCGCTTCCTCCCTGGTGGTTTTCCCATTGGAACCCGAGACGGGCCCCTGGTTCCACTCCGATCGGCGGGTTCCACGCCGGAACCTCCCCACCCCATCCGGCTCCAATCCGATAAGATTGAGAGACGGCCTCGACACCCCCGGGAGGGGCTTTTGCGGACACTCCGAACACTCATCGTCGCCGCCATCGCGGCCCTCTGCCAGGCCATCCCGGCGGCCGCCCAAGTTGGCGGGGCCGGTGAAGACGAGGCCCACGAGTTCTTCTTCACCCGCGGCATCTACAGCGACACCGGCGACGACGACTGGGGCGGGCGCTGGGCCGTCGATTACCCGAAGGCGGATCTGCAGTTCCTGGTGGCGCTGAAGCGGCTCTCCACGGTCCACGCCTTCGATTCCGACAACGCGCTGGAGCTCGACGACCCGGCGCTTCGCAAGTTCCCGTTCCTCTACATCCTCGAGGTCGGCAGCATGAACCTCTCCGACTCCGAGGTCATCGCCCTCAGGGAGTACCTCGAGGCCGGCGGCTTCATGGTGGTCGACGACTTCTGGGGCAGCTGGGCCTGGCAGAACTTCGAGGTGCAGATGAAGCGCGTCTTCCCGGACCGGGAGTTCGTCGAGGTGCCGAAGGAGCATCCCGTGTTCCATGCCTTCTACGATGTCGGCGAGATCCTCCAGGTGCCGAATGTCTACCAGGGCTCCATGGTGAAGAACGGCGGGCCCACCCACGAGTACGACGGCTACGTGCCCCACGTGCGCGGCATGTTCGACGAAGAGGGACGCCTGATGGTGCTCGTCAACTGGAACACCGATCTCGGCGACGCGTGGGAGTGGGCGGACGATCCCAACTACCCGCTCAAGTTCTCCACCTTCGCCTTCGAGATCGGCATCAACTTCGTCATCTATGGAATGACCTACTGAGGGCGCGCGGCCGTGTGGGAGTTCCTTTTCAAGTACCCAGCCGAGATGTTCGCCCGCGGGACGATCACACTCTCGGGATCGGGCTGGGTGTATCTCGCCATCGTCGCCGCGGCGGCGCTCGCGATCCCCACCCTGCTCTATTACCGGCGCGCCACCGACGGCTTGGGAAAGACTGACCGTCTGGTACTGACCCTCGCGCGCACCGCCGCCGTCGCCTTGCTCGCTCTCGCGCTTTTCCAACCGATCCTCACGGTCACCAACACGGTCTCCCAGCGCAACGTCGTCGCCGTCCTGCTGGATGATTCCATCAGCATGGGCGTCGCCGATCAGGACGGCGCAACCCGCGCCGCGTTCATGGCAGAGGCGTTTCACCCGGAGAGCGGCGAGGTGACGACGGCTATTGCCAGGCGCTTCGAGCCGCGCTTCTTCAAGTTCTCGAGCGAGGCGACGGCCCTCGCCGCCAACGAGACCATGACCTTCACGGGCCCGCACACGGATCTCGGAAGAGCGCTCGACGGCGTGCGTGAGGGCGTCGACCCAAGCTCCCTCGCTGCGCTCGTCATCGTGAGCGACGGCGCGGTCACCCGCGCGACGCCTCTAGGCGAGAAGCTCTCTCCCTGGCGCGCGGCCGACGTACCCATCACAACGGTCGCAGTCGGCCAGCCCCGCTTCCCCCGGGATCTCGAGGTGAGCGCGGTCAGCATGCCGCGGCGAACGCTGAAGGATTCCGACATCGTCGCCGACGTGGTCGTGACCCATCGCGGTTTCGACGACACGACGGTCAAGCTTCTGATCGAAGAGAACGGGGAGCTCGTGCACGTCGAAGAGGTGGCACTCGCCGCCGGCCAGCCGGCGCGCACCGTGCGCGCGCGATTCACCGCCCGGGAGGCGGGGCTTCGCCGCATGCGCTTTCACATCACCCCGGCGGAAGGCGAAATCCTCGCCGAGAACAACGCGCGGGAAACGATTCTGGATGTCGACGACGACCGTCAGCGCATCCTCTACTTCGAGGGCGAGCCGCGCTTCGAGTTGAAATTCCTGCGCCGCGCCGTCGCGAATGACGAGAACCTGCGGGTCGTGTCCATGGTGCGCACGGCAGAGAACAAATATTACCGCCTCGGCATCGACGACCCGAAAGAGCTCGCGGAGGGTTTTCCGAAGTCCGCGGACGAGCTCTTCGCGTACCGAGGACTCATCCTCGGGAGCGTGGAGGCCTCCTACTTCAGTCAGGGACAGCTCAAGCTCATCGCCGACTTCGTGAGCCGGCGGGGCGGCGGACTGCTCGTGCTCGGCGGCCGGCGCGCCCTCACCCGGGGCGGCTATGGCGACACGCCGGTGGCGGAGCTCCTGCCGGTGGTGCTCGACGGCGGACGCATCAACGGCATCCGCGCCGACGTGAACGTGCGCCCGACGGCGGCCGGGTACGGCCACCCCATCGGGCAGATCCCCAGGGGCGACGACGATGCGCCGGCGTGGGACTGGTTGCCGCCGCTTACCGTCCTGCACCCGCTCTACCGCGCGAAGCCCGGCGCCGCCACCCTGCTCGAGGGCCTCTCGCCGGAGCTCGCAGCACCTGTGACCGTGCTCGCCGAGCAGCGCTTCGGGCGCGGCCGGGCGCTCGTGCTGAACGCGCAGAACACCTGGACCTGGCAGATGCACCAGGACATGCCGCTCGCCGATCAGACCCACGAGACCCTGTGGCGACAGCTCCTGCGTTGGCTGGTGCGCTCGGTGCCCGACGCCGTCACGGTGCGCGCCGGGAGCGAGGACGCATCGCCCGGCGAGCCCGTGGAGATCACCGCCGAGGTCCTGGATGAATCGTTCCATCCCCGCAACGACGCCGACGTACGGCTCATCGTGCACACGCCCATCGGGGATCGCCTGGAGCTTCCCATGACCTGGGATCCGCGCCGGGACGGCGTCTACAGCCTGCGGCTGACCCCGGAGCACGCCGGCATCTACGAGCTGCGCGCAGAGTCCCGCGCCGGCGACGCGCGCGCCGACGGCGCGCTGCACCTCCCCGTCGGCGTCGTCGTCCCGGACCACTACGGCGCGGAGATGCGCGAAGAGACACTCGCGCGTATCGCAGAGGAGACCGGCGGGCGCTTCTACCACGCCAGCGACGTGGCCGCGCTCGCCGAAGAGATGCCACTCTCGCGAAGCGGTGTCAGCGTCCAGGAACGCCTGGCGCTCTGGGACATGCCCATCGTCTTCCTGCTGCTGATCGTCATGCTCGGCTTCGAGTGGCTCTACCGGCGCTGGCGGGGCCTGGTATGAGAGCCGTCGCCGCCGCCCTCGCCCTGGCCCTGATACTCCTGGCAGCGCCGCTCGCCGCCGCCGAGCGCAGCTTTCTCGTCGTCGTCGGCGGCCTCGGCGGCGAGCCCGAGTACAGCGCGAGATTCGCGGAGTGGTCGACGGAGCTCGTGAATGCGGCCGAGCACCGACTGAGCCTGCCACGGGAGCACATCGTCTATCTGTCCGAGTCCGGAGACCACGGCGCGGACGGCATATCCCGCAAGGGAGACATCGAGGCGGCGCTGCACAGCATCGCGGCGATGGCCTCACCCGGCGACACCGTCTTCCTCATTCTCATCGGCCACGGCACCGCCCGCGGGGATCGCATCCTCTTCAACGTGCCGGGACCGGACATCAGCGCCGCGGAGCTCGACGGGATGCTCGCGCACCACGGGACACTTCGCTGGGTCGTCGTCAACGGCTCGCCGTCAAGCGGCCCCTTCGTCCAGCCGCTGTCCGCGCCGAACCGCGTCGTCATCACGGCCACCACGAGCGCGGCGGAGCGTTTCCACACCGTCTTCCCCGAGCACTTCATCGCAGCCTACGCGAAGCCTGGCGCCGACAGCGACAAGAACGGCCGCGTGTCGGTGCTGGAAGCCTTCACCTTCGCCATCCGGGAAGTGGAGCGGAGCTATACCGAGGCGGGCACGATCATGAGCGAGCACGCGATCCTGGACGACGCCGGCGGCATTGCCCGCGCGGCATACCTCCAAGCCGACCCCACGCGGTTCGCGGCGAGCATCCCGGCCGATGAGCTCGAACGGCTTCTCACCGAACGCGACGATCTGGAATCACGCATCGCGGTACTGATCGCGGGTAAGCCCCGCCTCGATCCGGCCCTCTACGACGAACGCCTGGAGTCGCTGCTGGTGCGCTTCGCCCTCGTGCATCGCGCGCTGCGCCCGGCGGAGACGGCCGAATGACGGCAACGCTGCTTCGGAAGTGTGCCCGGGCGGGCGCGGCGACGGTGCTCGGCGCATTCGTGATTTGCGTCAGCGCCCTCGCGGACAGCGCACTCGAAGCGGAAGCGGTGCGGGATCTGATCGACGAAGGCGAGATCACCGAGGCCATCGAGACGGCGAACGATCTCCTCTCGATCGACGGGGACGATGGCGCGATCCTGAACGTCCTCGGCGAAGCGCAGCTCGCCACCGGCGAGCTGGACGCCGCGAAGGAGAGCTTCGACCGCGCCTACAAGCTCAACGACGCGGGCCGGCTCGAGGCCATGGCGAACCTCGGCGCTCTCGCCCGCTACCGGGGCGACACGGAGACCGCGGAGCGATGGTTCCGCCGGGTCGTCGACGAGTACAACTCGGGCGCCAGCCTCACCTCCAGCGAGCTCACCGCGGTCGCGGCCGCCTCCGAGGGACTCGGCGACGGAAATCCGGACTTCTACCACGACGCGGTGCGTCTGTACGGCGAAGCGACGCTCATCGGTCACCACAACGTCGCGGCCCGCGTGGCCCTCGGCAACCTGCTGCTCGACAAGTACAACAACACCGAAGCGCTGGATGCGTTCAAGGAGGCGCTGGCCATCGAGGACGACTACGCACCCGCGCAGCTCGGCCTCGCCCGCAGCCAGTACTTCGACGGCAGCGGCGACGCGCTGACGACGCTCCTCACCTGTCTCGAGAACAATCCGAGCTACGTGCCCGCCCGCGCCTTCCTCGCACAGCTGCTCATCGAGTCCGAGCAGTACGAGCTCGCGTGGGAGGAATCCAATCGCGCGCTGGAGACCAATCCCAACTCGCTGCAGGCACTCGCGGTACTGGCCGGCGTCAATCACTTCAGGGGATGGAAAGAGCAGTTCGACGCCACGGTCGCCCGCATCGACGCCATCAACCCCCGCTACGCGGATCTCTACAACACCCTCGCCGAACTGTCCGTCAGGAATCGCCTCTACTTCGACGCCGTCGCGTTCGCGCAGCGGGCGGTCGACATGGATCCGCGCTCCTGGCAAGGCTACGCCATCCTCGGCGTCAACCAGCTGCGTATCGGCGAGATGGAGGCCGGCCGGGAGAACGTCGAGAAATCCTTCAAGGGCAACCCCTTCAACGTGTGGACCAAGAACACGCTGGACTTCCTGGACAGCCAGGAGGAGTACGAGACCATCGAGAGCGAGAACGTCGTGGTGGTCCTGCACAGGGACGAGGCGAAGCTCCTCGCGCCCTACGTGAAGGCGCTGGCCGAGGAAGCCTACGCGTACTACGTGAAGCGTTACGACTGGAAGCCCGAGGGGCGCATCCGCATCGAGCTCTACCCCGATCACCGGGACTTCTCCGTGCGCACCGTGGGGCTCTCGGGGATCGGCATCCTCGGCGTCTCCTTCGGTCCCGTCGTCGCGCTGGACTCCCCCGCCGCGCGCCCGCGCGGGAGCTTCAACTGGGGCTCGGTGCTGTGGCACGAGGTCGCCCACACGTTTCACATGGGGCTCTCGAACTACCGCGTGCCCCGCTGGTTCAGCGAGGGCCTCTCGGTATTCGAGGAACGCCACGCCCGGGAAGGCTGGGGCAACGACGTCACCGTGGACTTCATCAAAGCCTACAGCCGCGGCATGCTGCTGCCGGTGAGCGAGCTCAATAACGGGTTCGTGCGCCCCACCTATCCCCAGCAGATCGGACACTCCTACTACCACGCGTCCCTGGTGTTCGACTTCATCGAATCCCGCTGGGGCTTCCCCGCGATCCGGGAGATGCTCGTTGGCTACGGGGACGACCTCACCACCGGCATCATGATGTACAGCGATCTCGGGCTCACCAAGAAGGAGTTCGACGTCGCCTTCGACGCCTACTTCCGGGAGCGTTACAAGAGCGCTATCGCCGCCCTGCCGCCCCGATCCCTCGGCAACGTGCCCCTCGATCAGATCTGGCGCGTGCTGGCCGATCAGATCCCCGGCGACTACCAGGTGCAGATGAGCGCCGCCGCCGGCGCCTGGAACGCGGACGAGTTCGACGTCGCCGAGAAGTTCCTGAAACGTGCCCACGCGCTCTTCCCCGAGTACGCGGGAGACGACAGCCCCTACCGCTACCTCTCGGAGATCTACGCGAAGCGCGGCGATCTCGAGTCTGCGTCCGATCAGCTGCGACGCATGATCGCCATCAACGCCGACAGCTACGACGCCCACACCGCGCTCGCGCGCATGCTGAAGGAGCTCGGCGACGAGGCGGGCGCGGCGGACGCGCTCGCCCGCGCCGTCTACATCTATCCCTACAACCCCGTGCTCCACGAGGAGCTCGCGGCGTTGCACGAAGAACTCGGGGACTGGGACATGGCGGTGCGCGCCAGGGAGTCTGTGCTGGCGCTCGCGCCAATCGATCTCGCGGAGGCCCACTACCGGCTCGCCTTTGCCCACGGCGAGGCCGGCGACAGGTCGGCAGCGCGCTACCAGGTGCTCCGCGCTCTCGAACGCGCGCCGAGCTATCCCGAGGCGCTGGAGCTCCTGCTGGAGCTCCACGGGGAAGGCGATGCCGCCAGGCGGCCCTCGGATTGAACATCGAACGCTACAACCAGGCACAACCAGGAACGATAACGTGAACACAACGACAGGCAGCGAAGAGTTGAACACCGATGACGACATCGCACTGGCCGAGGAGCTGAAGCATCGCTACGACGGCGTGCGGTCTGAGGTGGGGAAGATCATTCACGGCCAGGAGGACGTGGTCGAGCTCGTGCTGCTGACGGTGCTGGTGGGCGGCAACAGCCTCATCGTCGGCGTGCCGGGGCTCGCGAAGACACTCCTTATACATACCCTCGCCCAGGTGCTGGATCTCAGCTTCTCGCGCATCCAGTTCACGCCGGATCTCATGCCCTCGGACATCACCGGCACGGATCTCGTGCAGGAAGACCCGGAGACTGGACGCCGGGAGCTCGTATTCCTGCCGGGACCGGTATTCGCCAACATCGTGCTGGCCGACGAGATCAACCGCACGCCGCCGAAGACCCAATCCGCGCTGCTGGAAGCCATGCAGGAGCATCGCGTCACAATCCAGGGCAAGACCTACGATCTGGAGGAACCCTTCTTCGTCTTCGCGACCCAGAATCCCATCGAGCTCGAGGGCACCTACCCGTTGCCCGAGGCGCAGCTCGATCGCTTCATGTTCGAGATCGTCATGGACTATCTCCCGGAGGCCGACGAGCGCGACGTCATCCGCGCTACGACCTCGACGCAGGATCACGAGCTGGAACATGCCATGACCGGTGAGCAGATCCGCGCCTTCCAGGCGCTGGTGCGCCGGGTGCCGGTGTCGGAGCCCGTGCTGAGCTACGCGTTGTCACTCGTACGCAGGAGCCGGCCGGGCAGCGAGGCCGCCGCCGAGTTCGTGGACAACTGGATCTCCTACGGCGCGAGCGTGCGCGCGGCGCAGTACCTCGTCCTCGGCGGCAAGGCCCGCGCTCTGACCCGCGGCCGCTACCACGTGAACTACGAAGACATCCAGGCGCTGGCCCACTCCGTGCTGCGACACCGCATCTTGAGAAACTTCCGCGCCGAGAGCGAGCACATCGGTCCGGACCGGGTGATCGACGAGTTGTTGGCCGCGGTACCGACACCGAGTTCGGGGCTCTAAGAAGCGGCGTGTAAGCTCCATGAAACTAACCCGCGACACCGCCAACCCCATCCCCGGCACCCGCTTCATCGATCCGCAGGTGCTGGCCCGCGTGAGCTCGCTGGAGCTCATCGCCAAAACGGTGGTCTCCGGTTTCATCAGCGGGCTGCACCGCGCCCCCTACCTCGGGCTCTCCTCGGAGTTCGCCGAGCACCGCGCCTACATGCCCGGCGACGACGTGCGGCGCATCGACTGGCGGGTCTACGGGCGCACCGATCGTCTCTTCGTGCGCGAATACCAGGCGGAGACCAACGCGAACCTCACCATCGTCCTCGACGTGTCCAAGTCCATGGACTTCCACTCCGGCGGCATCTCGAAGCTCGAGTACGGACGCTTCCTCGCCGCGAGCCTCGGTTATCTCTCGCTGCAGCAGCGGGACCGCGTCGGCCTCATCACCTTCGACGAGGACGTGGTCGCCATGGTGCCCCCGTCTGTGAAGCACTTCGATCGCGTGCTCCACGAGCTCGACTCCGCAAGTCCTGAGCGCGCCGGCGGCTTCGAGAAACCGCTGTCGACTATCGGGCGTACGCTCGGACGGCGCGGCATCGTCGCCCTCATCTCCGATCTCTACGTCGAGCCCAAGGTACTGCTGGACTCCCTGGTGGAACTCCGCTACCGGGGTCACGACGTGCTCGTCTTCCACATCCTCGACCCCCACGAGGTAGCGCTGCCCCGGGCCGACGCGCGCCAGTTCCGGGACATGGAGAGCGGCGTGCGTCTGCCCGTCGTGCACGATCAGATGCGCGAGTCCTACGGCAACGCGGTCCACGCTCACATGGAGACCCTGCACCGCCGCCTCGGCGAGCACCGCATGGACTACCGCTTCTTCGATACGACCGAGCCGCTGGATCACGCGCTCTTCGAGTACCTGACCGAGCGCCAGCACAGGATGCAGGTGCGCTGATGAGCGCAGGGCTCCTCGCACCGCTCTTCCTCGCGGGACTCGTGGCCGTGGCGATCCCGATCCTCGTGCACCTGGTGCGCCGGGAAGAACGCACGTCCTTCGCATTTCCCTCGCTCATGTTCCTGAAGCACATCCCCGTGCGCGAGCACCGCCGGCGCACCATCCGGCACTGGTGGCTGCTCGTGCTGCGCTGCGCGATCATCGCGCTGCTCTGCATCGCATTCGCGCAGCCCTTCATCGAGTTGTCGAGAGATCGCCTCGCCGGGTTGGGCGATGGCCGCGATCGCGTCATCGTGCTCGATCGATCCCACAGCATGGCGGCGGGCAACGCGTGGGCGGACGCCCTCGCCGCCGCCCGTGACGCCATCGATACGCTCGATGCGAACGATCGCGCCGCCCTGCTCCTCTTCGACCACGAGACGCTGCTCATCGAAGAGCTCACGACGGACCATGGCGCGCTGCATACCGCGCTGGCGAGCGCCGGGACGGGCCACGGCCACACGGATCTCGCCGCCGCCGTCACCAGGGCGGGCGCGCTGCTGGAAGAGAGCGATGCGAAGACGAGAGAGATCGTCCTCATCTCCGACTTTCAACGCTCCGCCGCGGTGCCGGGCAAGGGGCCGCGTCTCGGCGCCGGCATCGACGTCATCCCCCATGCCGTCGGCGGCGGCGACATCACGAATGCCGCTGTCGCCGCCGTCACCCTGGAACGCACGCCGCTCGGCACCGGCGGCGCCGTCGATCTCACCGCGCGCATCGTCAACACGGGCGCGCAGGCGATCGTCGATACGGATCTGGTCCTCGAAGTGAACGGCGAGGAGCGGGAGCGGCGCACCCTCTCCCTCGCCCCCGGTGAGTCCCGCGACGCACCTTTCCGGCTCGTGCTCGCGAGGGACGAGCTCCTCCGTGCGCGTATCCACCTCGGCAGCGACGATCTCCCCATGGACGACAACTTCCACCTGCTGGTGAGCGGTCCAACGGCGATCCCGGTGCTGCTCCTGGAAGATCGCGGCACCCGGCCCGGCAAGACCCTGCACCTGCGCCAAGCCCTGCAGCAGGGCGACGCGCCGGGATTCCGTGTAACGACGCGGAGCGTCTCCCAGCTGCGGGAAACGGACATCGACGACGCCGATGTCGTCATCATCAATGACGCGACCATCCCCGGCGCCGGCATGGGCGAGAAGCTGCGGGCATTCCTCGAGTCCGGCGGCGGACTGCTGGTGGTCGCGGGAGGACGCATACAAGGCACGTGGCCCGCCGGCGACGGCGGCATCGTCCCCGGCAACCTCGGTCCGGCGATCACACGAGCGGACGTTGACCCCGGGCGCCTGCTGCGCCTCGATACCCTGCACCCCGCGCTCGCCGCCTTCGCCGGCGAAGGCGGCGATCTGTCCGGCGCCCAGGTGTTCCGCTACCGCCGCCTCGGCGGCATCGACGATACGAACGTCCTCGCCCGTTACGACGACGAGAGCATCGCCGTCGCCGAGCGCAAGGTGGGCAACGGCAGGACGCTGGTGCTGACCACCACGCTCGATCCGTCCTGGAACACGCTCGCGCTGGAAGCGGGCTTCCTGCCCTTCCTGCACGAGACGCTCAAGTTTCTCGCCTCCCACGTATCCGGCACCCATGCATTCAACGTCGGCGACAGCGTGGACCTCGAGAGCTACGCCCGCGGCCTGCCCGGCTACGGCCAGACCGCGGCGGCGCTCACCCGGGGCGCCGTCACGACACTGCGCTCTCCGTCGGGAAAGCGCGTCCCCATGGCTGCCGGCAACGCCTTCGCCCGCATCGAAGAGGCGGGCTTTCACGAGGTGCACGTGAGCGGCGGCGGCTCCCGCAGCCTGGTCTTCGCCGCAAATCCGATGCCGGCGGAGTCGGAGCCGGCGGTCCTCGATGTCGACGCATTCATCACGTCGATCGATGTAACTGAAACCTCGGACGATGCCGCGACGTCGCCGCGAAGCCGCGGCGCGACCACGCTCGACAAGGACGCCTGGTGGTTCCTGCTCCTCGCCTGCGCCCTGCTGCTCGGGCTCGATACCCTCTTCTCCAATCGCCTGTCGCGGCCGGTGCAGGCATCATGAGCACCATGTCCACCGGCAGCGCGCTCAGAGCCGAGCTCACCACCGTCCTCGACCGGGTGCGCCGGCGCTGGCGGCTGCGGCGCGCGCTCCTGGGCGCGGTCTGGTTCCTCGCGGCGGGAGCTTGCGTCGCGCTCGCGGCCGCCTTCACCGTGGACGCATGGCGCTTCGCGCCGGAGGTCGTCGGCGGCGCGCGCCTCGTGAGCTGGTTCGTGCTCGTCCTGGCCCTGGTCTTTCTGGTAGTCATCCCGCTCTTCCAACGAGTGAGCAACCGGCGCCTCGCCCTCTACGTCGAGGAGCGTGAACCCTCCTTGCGGATGGCGCTCGCTAGCGCGACGGAACTCGAAGACGGCACCCGGGACGGGATCTCCCCTGCCCTCGAGCAGGGCCTCCTCGCGCAGACCCTGGAGGCGTGCCGCGCGGTCGGCGACGGGCGCCGCGTGGACGGACCGCGGCTGCGGCGGAACGCCCTGCTGTTGGCCGCGATCATCGCCGCGATCATCCTCGTCGCGGACACGATTCCGCGGAATCTTCGCCATGCCTTCGAGGCCGTCTTCCTGCCGGCATCCGAGACTGCGGCGCTGAACCCCTACAGGTTGACGGCTGAACCCGGCCACGTGCTGGTCTCCAGGGGCGCCGACCAGCTCATCGTCGCCCGCGCCGAAGGCTTCGAGCCGGAAGAGGTCACGCTCCTCACCCGCTTCGGCGAGACGGACGCGTGGCATCCCGCCCCCATGGTGCCCGGCGGCAACACGAGCAGCTTCGAGATTTTCCTCTTCGATCTCGCCCGCAGCGGCGAGTACCGGGTGGCGTCAGAGGGGCTGCGATCTCCGGTGTACCGCATCGAGGTGGCAGAGCTCCCCAAGGTGGAACGCATCGATCTCACCTATCACTACCCCGCGCGCCTCGGGCTCGCGCCGAAGACCGTGATCGATGCCGGCGACATCCGCGCCGTCCGCGGCAGTCGTGTCGAGATCACCATCGTACCTACCCAGGACGTGGACGACGCGAGCCTCGTGCTGAACGGGCGCGAATCCCGCGCCATGACCAGGGGCGATGAAGGCAGCTGGACCAGCGAGATGCACATCCAGGAGGAAGGCCAGTACCGCATCGATCTTCCCTACGGTGACGACACGCGGGTCGCGGCATCGCCGAACTACGCCATCGAAGTGCTGCCCGACCGCGCACCCGTGGTGAAACTCTCCCGCTTCGGCCGCGACAGCCAGGTCACCAGCGTCGAGGAAGCCCTGATCGAGGTGACCGGCAGCGACGACCTCAACATCGCGACGCTGGAGCTCGTCTACGCCGTCAACGATCAACCGGAACAGACGGTCGTGCTCTACGAGAGCGGCGACGCACAGACAGACGTCACGGCGGATCACACCCTCGCGCTGGAGGATTACGGCCTCGCGCCCGGAGATCTGATCGCCTACTACGCCCGCGCGGCGGACGCGACCTCCGACGATGCGCTCACCTCCACAACCGACATCTTCTTCATGCAGGTGCGTCCCTTCGATCGCAACTTCCGCCGCGGCCAGGGCGGCG
Organism: uncultured Gammaproteobacteria bacterium; assembly: GCA_965364645.1. GTDB lineage: Bacteria > Pseudomonadota > Gammaproteobacteria > HK1 > HK1 > JAABYT01. The sequence continues at coordinate 14,737 of CBDTYP010000004.1, forward strand.
GCAACCAGGGAGGCCAGCAGGGCGGGCAGGAGGACCGGAATCTCTCCGCCCAGCAGCGCCAGCTCGTCATAGCGACCTTCAAGCTCGCGCGGGATCGGGGCGCCTACGAGGAGGCGCGTTTCGCCGAGACGTCGGAGACGCTCGAGGTCGCCCAGGCGCGCATCCGCGATCGCGTCGAGGCCATCATCCGGCGCATCGGCACCCGTAACGTCATGCAGCAGAACCCCGGCATCCAACGCATGCGCGAAGAGCTTCCGGAAGCCGTCGCCGCCATGCAGGCTGCGGAGAAGAAGCTCGGCACGGAATCCCCGGCGGAAGCCCTGCCCCCGGCGCGCAAGGCACTCCAGCATCTGCAACGCGCGGAGGCCGCGTTCCGCGACGCGCAGATCGCGTTCGGCCGATCCAGCGGCGGCGGCGCCCGCGACGCCGAGGACCTCGCCAATCTCTTCCGCCTCGAGATGGACAAGCTCCGCAACAAGTACGAGAGCGTGCAGCGGGGTAACTGGCAGCGGGGTTCCGAGCAGCTGGACGAGGCGCTCAAGAAGCTCGAGGAGCTCGCTCGCCGCCAGCAGCAGGAGCTGGAGCGCCTCGAGCGCCGCGCGGAGCTGGACCCGAACGCGCCCTCCGGCGGGGGCAGTCAGCGGGCACTGGCCGAGGAGCTCGAGGAGATGGTGCGCCGCCTCGAGCGCCTGTCGAGAGAACAGCAGACGCCCGAGCTCAGAAACCTCATCCGCCAGGCGAAGGCCGCGGCGGAAGCCATGCGCCGCGCTACCGGCCAAAACAACGATAGCGAGAACAACAGCGGCGACGGCAACCGTAACGGCGTCGCCGACGCCCAGGCGGCGCTCGATCGCCTGAAGAACATCCAACGTCTCGGGGAGGATCCCCGCGGGCAGCGGGTCCAGCGGGGCATCGACAGCGCCTCGCGGCGCGCGCAACGCCTCGCAGAGACCCACGAGGACATCGGCGAAGACAAGGAGGCGCGGCCCGAAGAGGAGCAGGCGCGGAAAGAGAGCACGGCGAAGCTCCAGTCCCGCAAGCTCCGCATGGCCGAAGAGGTGCGGGAGCTCGAGTCGGATCTCCGCAAGCTCGCGCGGGAAGCGGGCCGCGAGCAGGCCGACGCGTCGAAGGCGCTGCGGGGCACCGCCGACACTATCGAGGAGGACGAGCTCGCCGAGAAGATCGAACGCTCCGCCGCCGCTATCGACGACCCCTCGAAGGAGTTCTCCGATCGCATGGAGGCGGAGATCGGTGAGTCCATCGCGCGCATCGGCAAGGGCCTCGGCGAAGCCGCGGGCAGCGCCGAAGGATCCGACGGGCGGGAACGCGCGGAGCAGCTCGCGCAGATGCGCGAGCTCGTGGAAGGACTCGAGTCCCTGGAGCGCGAGATGCTCGAGCGATCCCGTGGCCGCCCGTCGAACTCCGGCAATCTTCGCCGCGGCTGGGGCTCCGCGGACAGCCAGACGCCGATCGATCGAAACTTCGATCCGGGCGAGATCGATAACCTGCGCCGGGAATTCTCTGAGCGCCGGGGCGTGCTCGAACGCCTCGCCGGCGTGCTCACCGCCGACGAGCACGGCGCCCGGGACATAAGCAGGTTACTGTCCGAGATGCGCGCCTTCGAAGAGGGCGAGGGCTTCGACGATCCCCAACGGGCCGTGCAGCGCCAGCGCCAGCTCATCGCCGAGCTGAAGGAGCTCGAGCTCCTTCTGAAGGAGAGCGCCGGAGAAAGCGCACCCCGGGCACTCCCATCCACCGGCGGCGACACCGCGCCGCGCGAGTACCGCGATCAGGTAGACGAATACTTCCGGGAGCTGAGCCGCGCGGACGCGGCCAGCCAACGGGCGGACTGATCGCGAAGGGCCTCCGGAGCGATCCTACGCGCTCAGTCGGCCGAGCAGCGCCTCGGCCTCCTTCAGGTCGTGGGTGTCGAAGCCTTCGGTGAACGATCCGTAGACCGAGTTCAACAGATCCCGGCCCTCGTCCCGCCTGCCCTGGCGGTCCCAGAGGCCTGCAAGGCTTGTCGCCGCGCGGAGCTCGAAGGACCTTGCATCGCTCTCTCGGGCGAACGCGAGCGCTTTCTGAAACCTTTCTTCGGCTCCTCCATGGTCACCGTCCCGGGCGGCGATCAGCTCTCCCTGCAACCGGTGGGTCTCACCCTGCCACCAACACTCACCCGTTCGCTCCAGGAACCCTTCGGCCTCGTCCAGAGCGGCCACGCAATCGTCGAACCGCTCTGCTTTCAGGGCCACGTCTCCGACCATGCCGAGGAAGTAAGGCATGAACAGGTTGGTTCCGAGGGCGAAGTGATCAGATACCCGGTCCCGGAGACTTTGAACAGCCGCGCCGCCCGGTTGCGCGACCGCCGTCGCCCAGCCTTCCATGACCTTGTCGCTGCTCAGCCAGTACGGGAACCCTTTCTCCGACGCGATTGCGATCGCCCGACTCGTCTTCTCCAAGAGTGCTTCGCGATCGTTCACCAGCTGGTCGACCCAGGTGGAAAAGGTGAGCGCGAACGCCATCGTGAACGAATCGTCCAGGCTCTCGGCGAGCGCCAGAGCGTCTCGCACACGCGCTCGCGCCCGATCCGGATAGCCGAGGATCCAATCGACGATCGCCAGATAGCAGCGGCAGGCGACCCCGGGATCCTGTCCGAAACGATAGACTGGAGCCGTGTCACGGTCCTCCGGCACGTATCGCCCCATCGCCATGCGTAGATTTTCTTCCGCGGCCAAGAACTCGGCCGTCGCGATGCATGTGAAACCGGCGGCGTAGTGCGCGACGACATAGGGGACAGCGTCCTTTTCGTCCTTCGCCACACGCAGCAACTGCGCGGAGACCTCTTTCGGCTTGCCGATCTCATCCATCTGCACGACGTATGTGCGCCAGAGGCCGAACACGGCCGGCACGAACTCCGGTGCGTCACCAATTTGCTCGCAGAGCTCGCGGGCGCGGGCGAACGCCTCGGACGCCTCGGTCGCGTTGTGTCCCTTCATCTGGAGATAAACGCCGCCCAGGGAGATCTGCAGCTCGAGCTCGTGCCGCGCTTTTTCCCGTCCGTCCTGGAGACCGCTCGTGACGGCTAGACCGTTACCGAGATGTGTGACCGCCTCCTGGTTCGCACCGCGAGACTTCGCGAGCTCGCCGGCCTTGTGCCATGCAGCGATCGCCGCCTCCGAGGCGCCTCCCTCCGTATAGTGATGGGCCAGCAGCTCCGGATGCGCATCAACCGTCTCCGGGAACCGCTCCTCCAGGAGATGTCCTACCTGCAGATGGTATTGCTGCCGGGTGCGCTTCAGTAAGGACTGATAGGCGGCATCCTGGATGAGCGCATGCTTGAAGATGTACCTCGAGCGTGGAAAGCGGCCGCGCTGATAGAGCAACTCGTCCGCGACCAGCTGCTCGAGACCGCTCTGCAGCTGCGGCTCATCGAGTCCCACGACGGCACGCAGCATCTCGTAGGCAAACTCCCGCCCCAGGACCGAGCCCATCTGCGCCACCTCGCGAAGCACCGGTACCCGATCGAGGCGTGCCATCAAGGAATCCTGCAACGTCGCCGGTATAGAAATGTCGGAGAGATTTCCGGCGAGGACGTAGCGGCTCTCCTCCTCTTGCAGGAACTCCGACTCGAGGATGGTCTTGGTCAGCTCCTCGACATACAAGGGAACGCCATCGGATTTCTCGACGATGTGCTCCAGAACCTCCGGCGGGACATCCTTACCGGATGCCTGATTCTCGATCAACGCCTCTACCTCAGGGCGCTCCATCCGATTGAGAGTGATGGGAACCACGTGAGAATGCATGGGCCATGGAGGCACGAACTCCGGCCGATAGGTGAGCACGTTCATCATCGAAACCGTCGGCGATTGTTCGAGATAAATCTGCAGGAGCTCGAGTGTGGTCGGGTCCGCCCAGTGCAGATCCTCGAAGACGTTGAGCACGAGTGTCTGCTCGGCCATCTCGATTAGCCATCCGGCAATTGCGTGGAGGGTCGCGTCGCGCTTCTGCTTCGGCTCGAGGTTCGGCTGCTCGTAGCGTCCTTCTGGCAGGGGCAGCGACAACAGCTCCGCATAGAGCGGAACGACCTCGGCGAGGGGCAGGCTCTGGCCGGAGAGAGCCGCTTCGAGCTTGTCGAGCTTCTCCGCCGCGCCATCGTCGGGCTTCCAGTCGAGTGCACGCTTCAAGTGCTCGATGACCGGGTACAGCGTGCTGTTGGTGTGATACGGCGAGCAACGATGGGTGACACACAGAATATCCTGCCCGGAGACCTGCTCGCGCAGTGCGTCCACCAGCCGCGACTTACCGATGCCCGCTTCACCCTGGATGAGGACGGCCTGTCCGTGACCTTCCTTGCTCGACTCCCACGACCGCAGAAGCAGACCCAGCTCCTCCAGGCGGCCGACCAGGGGCGATCCGCCGCCGATACGGTTGTCATCGTAGCGGGTCTGGGCATCGCGCTCGCGCAATGCCCGCCACGCCTGAACGGGACGGGCGATCCCCTTCAATGTATGCCTGCCGAGATCCTCGAACTCGAACGACGCGCTCAGCAACTGGTGGGTTGTCGATGCGATCACGACTTGATTCGGCTGCGCCACCGCCTGCAGTCTCGCCGCCAGGTTCGGCGTCTCACCGACCACCGCCGCTTCCTCGGCGGCGCCGTCGCCGATAATGTCTCCCACGACGACCGAGCCTGTTGCGATACCGACTCGGACCGCCGGCACCACGCCGTGGCGCCTGCCGATATCGTCGCCGAGCTCCGTCATCGCGTGCACGACGCCGAGCCCCGCCCTGACCGCCCGCTCGGCATCGTCCTCGTGGGCCCGGGGATATCCGAAGTAGACGAGCATTCCATCGCCCATGTAGCGTGCAATGAAGCCGTCGTATCGCTCGATAGCCTCTCGGCTCGCGTCCTGGAAGGAGGTGATTACTTCCCGGAGATCTTCCGGGTCGAGCTTCGTCGACAGCGCCGTCGAGCCCACGAGATCACAGAACATCACCGTCAGCTGGCGGCGCTCCGCTTCCGACCCGGTCGCGGGCAGCGACGGTGATTCCGCGGAATCGTCTTCGAGGAGATCGGCGTCTTCGACGGGCCGAAGCTTGACGGCGGGGGAAACGGATGACGGCGACGCGTCGGAGCGTACGACACTCAGTGTCGCCGGCCGAGAGGCACCGCCCGTCCAGATCAACGCCTTGCCGTCGTCGTCGGCCGCGAGCCGGGCCCCGACTATCAGCTCGTGGCGAAGATTCTCCAGCGTTTCATCGTCGAGCTGAAGCTCCCGCGTGAGGGTCCGGTAGGAGATGCGTTTCCGGCGTTCCAGCAGCCACTTCGCAACCGCCAGGAGCTCGAAGAATTCCATCCCATCCGCCTCGGCAATGGCACGTACACGCACACTTTAGCAAGCCCAGGCTCGCATTCGTAGTCGAGATATACTGTCGGCTCCTCGCAAGGAGGAGATAGACGTGAAAGAGACGACTCTATCGGAGGCCGAGCGCGACGCATTCCTGACCGAGACCCGCGTCGGCATCCTCAGCTACGTGACACGCTCCGGCGACCCGTTCTCGGTCCCCATCTGGTTCGAGTGGGACGGCGCCAACGCCCTGATGTTCGCCAACGAGAGCTCCATGAAAGTCCGCCGCCTCGAACGCGACCCGCGCGCACGCCTGCTCGTGGCACGCCCGGCAGGGGAGCGCGAGGAGTGGGTGGCGATCGACGGCACGATCAGCATCAAGAGGGAGCGAGTGTTCGATCTCGTCGAGCGATCGGCGAGCCGATACTGGGATCTGACAAACGACTTCTACTCGAGCACGCTCGAGGACTGGCGACAGATTGCGGAGAGCTTCGTGCTGCTGGAGCTTCGTCCGAGCAGGATTCGGTCTTACGTCGGCGGATAGATCGGGTCGAGCTTCTTCGCCCTTCCCGGTAGCTGCGCTCAACTCGGACTCGATTCCTCGGATTTGAAGGCCACCAGGGCACTTTTCAATGAGCTGAATTGAAGCGCGATCGACAATCCATGCCGACTGATTGCTTGATCTCGGTTAAGATGCCGGGAGTGCACCCACAGCCGAAGCGTCGACAGGGGCATCTCAGAATCCCTGATGACTGATGCTGCGTTGCATCAAAGCTTTGACGCTTGCTACCGGCCGTGCCGTGGCACAGACACCGAGCCGAGACGGATCTCACTGTTTTCTGCTGAACAGCGCGTGAGATCCAGTGAAGAATGCAAAACTGATTCTTCGAGGCTGCACCGTCCTGTCAATCGCGGTGTTCGCACTGGCTGCAATCCTCGCGCTGCAATTCCGTTCGGAGAACGAGATACTCGTCGCAGATGCGCTCGCATCAGCGGAAACCATCGCCGCAGAAACTCGAGACCATATCGGTGGAATGCTCGTTCGTACTGGCCGCGAGGTGGACGGCATCGCCGCACGCATCCTGCGCGACGGCACGCCAGACGAGGGCCGGGTACTCACCATCGCGCGCAATCTCGTCTACTCGGATCCGGGTTTCGTGGAAGCCGGGATTGCCTTCGCACCGTTCGCGTACCATCCCCGCATTCGTCTCTACGGATCGGCCTTCGTCATCGAGGCAAGCGGTGCACGGTCCAAGGACCTCGACGCCTACGAGGACTACTCAAAGCCCGGCGCTGACTGGTATCACCGCCCGATGCGAGGCGAATCTCTATGGCTGACGCCGCGATTCGACGACGACCGTGGTCACGCTCTGGTTACCTATGGTGCCCCACTTCGAACACCGGGAAGTGCGAGCGAGCCCATGGGCGTTCTCTACGCGACATATTCGGTCGGCGTTTTCCAACGACTTTTGGATTCGCTGGACTTCGGTCAGAACGGCTACGGCTTCATTCTGTCCGCGGATGAACGGTTCATCTTGCATCCAAACCGAGATTTCAGCGAGCAACAGAAGGCGTTCACGAGCTTCCTCGCACGCGTAGAGAGGGCAAAGGATGTCGCCGACATCCAGACCGCGCTGCGTGATCCCACATCGATTGCGGCATTTGTCGATCCGGACACCAGTCTGCACTCGCGCATGTTCTTCAGGCGCATCCCGGCGACGCATTGGACCCTCGGCGTCGTGCTGGCCGATCGCGATGTAACGATGCCGAGCCAGACTGCCCACAGGAAACGCATTGACATCGCGCTGATTCTGGCCGTAGCCGTCGTGCTCCTGACGATTGCATTCGCGGGACTCCACCGGGACATCGTTCGTGGACTCTGGATTGTCTCGAGCGTCTTCGCGGCCACCTGTGTCCTGGTGGGTGTGTTCGTGATCGCGCTGGCCATGCAGCAGCGTCTTCCCGACGGCGAGAACGTCACCCGGATCACCAACTGGAATACTCTCAACCGTTTTACTTCGGAGCAGCGCCGCCGAACTCTTGTGCAACGCGAGCAGGTGCCGCTCTTCGTTCCAACCGGAATTTACATCCAGTCAGCTTATCTGGAGAACGCCACGAGTGTCGGCATCAGCGGCTATGTCTGGCAAAGGTACTTGAAGGGCGTTCATGACAGCGTCCGGCGTGGATTCATCATGCCGGATGCGAAGAGCTCCACGATCACCGAGGCCTACACTGTCGAAGACGGCGATACCGAGCTCGTACGCTGGAACATCAATGCGACGGTGCACCAGAACTTTAGGTATTCGAGGTATCCCTTCGATAGCGAGCGGGTCATCATCAATCTGTGGCACAAGGAGTTCACGAACAACGTCATCCTGACTCCCGATCTGGCCTCCTATAAGCTCATGAACCCGGCCGCGAAGCCAGGACTCTTCGACGAAATTCAGATTTCCGGCTGGAAGGTCGGCGATGCGTCTTTCAACTATCAAGCGGAGAGCTACACGACGAGCTTCGGGCTGAGCAATTTTGCCGGACTCACCAATTACCCCAACCTCTACTTCGGATTTGACATACAGAAGGAAATCACGGGACCTTTCGTTGCCAACATGCTGCCGCTACTGGTGGTTTCGATCCTCCTGTTCGCGATTCTTTTTCTCGGCATCCGAGAAGAGCGACACAAAGGACACCTCGGCTTCGCACTGGACGTAATCGCAGCCTGCGCAGGTTTCTTTCTGGTGGCGATACTTCTACACATTGCGCTCAGACGCGATCTGGCCGCACGGGATATCTTCTATCTGGAGTATTTCTATTTCGTCACCTACGCCATGATCCTCTATGTGACCGTCAACTATGTGCTGTTTACGAAAACGGCAATAAGATTGGTCCACTACCGCGACAATTTCATCGCCAAGGTGCTCTTCTGGCCCATCAGTCAGTTCGGGCTGCTCCTTTTTACACTATTGGCGTTCTACTGATGACGCGCTCGATGTAATGAACATACGACGTATTCTCTCGATGGCGACTATCCTGGTGTTAACGTCAAGCACCTCGCACGGTGACACGAATGGCCCTCCCATCGTCCTCGGTATGTCGACTGCCCTGAGCGGACCGGCGCAATCCCTCGGTACGGGAATGAAGATGGGCATGGAGGCCTATTTCGCGCGGACAAACTGGGATGGAGGCGTGCATGGCAGGAACATCGAGCTGATCACGATGGATGACGGTTATGTGCCCGAGGCTGCGGCGCAGAATGTTGCGGCGCTCATCGACGAGGAGCATGTGCTGGCCGTGCTCGGCAACGTGGGTACGCCGACAGCGAAAGTCACCGTACCCATCGCGATCGAGAAGAAGACGCTGCTCTTCGGCGCCTTCACTGGTGCCGGTCTGCTGCGACCGAGCCCGCCGAGTCGCTACGTCATCAACTACCGCGCGAGCTACCTTCAGGAAACCGCCGCCATGGTGCAGGGGCTCCTGGCCCACGGTGTTCTCCCCTACGAGATCGCGGTCTTCAGCCAGGACGATGCCTACGGCGATGCCGGATACTCCGGAGTCATGCACGGACTCGCGGACGCGGGGTACGTGCACGGCTATCGGCTCGCCCACGGACGTTACGAGCGTAATACGCAGGATGTGGAGAAGGGACTGCTGACGATTCTGGAGGCTCCCATCAGGCCTCGCGCCATCATCATGATCGGCGCCTATTCCGCGTGTGCAAAATTCATTCGCGTGGCCCGTCGGTCCCTGCCGAGCACGATGTTTCTCAATGTCTCGTTCGTCGGCAGCACTGCCCTGAAACGCACACTCGGTGATGAGAGCGAGGGCGTTCTGATTACGCAGGTGGTCCCACACTTCGAGAGCGACCTTGTCCTCGTCGAGGAGTACCGCCAGGATCTCCTGGAGTTCGCGCCTCGTGCGGAACCAGGCTTCGTTTCCCTGGAAGGTTACATCGTCGCCAGGATATTCGTGGAAGGACTACGCCGCGCCGGACCACGGCTCGACAGAGAATCCATCATCGACGCGCTGCTCGGCATTCGTGGGCTCGACATCGGAATCGGCATACCGATTCACTATGCCGAGGACTCCTACCAGGGCAGTCAGAAAGTGTGGCCCACCGTTATCAGGAACGGCCGCTTCGAAGCTTTTGATTTCGCCTCGGGGAATTAGACCCTATATCCGAAGATTTTCCGCTGGCACGAAGGCCGGTTGGCTCACCATCCAGTGAGATATCGTAAGCTGATCAGGGACAGTATGGCCGCAAGCAGGGCTTTGAACCACGCCTCACGGAAATACTTGCTCAGAATCGGCCCAAGGAAAGAACCGGCGACAGTTCCTATAAGCATGAGCGCCAATAAGGGAACGTCGAGCTCGACGCCCAGACGTACGTAGTTTCCAATCGACGTGACGGAGCTGATGAAAATTGCCAGTGCGGCGGTTCCGGCGATTATGGTCATGGGTAGACCCAGCACCATCGACATGAACGGCACCAGCAAGAATCCGCCACCTACTCCGAGAGCCGACGAGACCACTGCGATGCCGAAACCAGCTAGAACAGGGACCCACGGGCTGTAGCCAAAACGTTCATTACCGAAGAACAACTCGAATCGCGTCACGGAGAAGCCAAGCTGCTTTACTCCGGGAGTCCGCGCCAGCCCTCCATCCTCGATCGCCTGCTCGAACGCGGTCGCGGCGCGTCCGGCACGGGTACTGCCCGAAGATCTGGTATGGAGGAGCTGCCACACCAATTGCAGGACTATTAGTAGAATAAGCAGTCCGAAGACCGGTTTGAAGACTCGTAGCTCGCTGAGATAATTTACCGAGATGGTGCTTCCGATCAACGCGCCCGCGATTCCGCCCGCACCCAACAATAGCGCCAGACCGGATACGAGCCGACCCTGCTTGTAATAGCTGGGCACGGCGATAATCGGTGAGACCAGTGTCAGCATCTGGGCCATTGGCTTGACGAGGTTCGCATTGCTGACTCCCAACACCGAGATCAGACCTACGGAGGCGAGAGTACCGCCCGCCGCTCCGACGATTGAGAATATCAGGCCGACGAGAAAACCCCAGGCGAGTGGAATCCAGGGTGCCGCACTGATACCGCTGACTTCAAACTCCACGATTCCAGTCCAGGGCACCAAGGCAACCAGGGTAGCCCGCACGGATGACTAACCCGTGCGTTACTGAATTTTTTATCCCGCCGTGGGAATGACGAGACCTGTCGCGCTCTCGATCGCCTTCCAGATAACGCCGACGACGGCGTTCCAGACTTTCTCGATCGTCACCATCATCAGGCCGCGCAGCGTGTTGGCGAAGTTCTTCGCCATATCCTCCAGGCTGTCGAGGAAAAAGTCCTTGGTATCGTCCGTGACCTGACCGCTGGCGATTCCCTGGGCGAGGAGCGCGCTCTGCTGAGCGATCGCCTTGAGCTGTCTCTCGGAGAATCCTCGAAGCGTCGTCACATCCTTGTTCAGGACATCGGTTGCCGCGAGCTTCATGTCGTTGATGAGTGCGTTGATGTCGATCTCGTTGGTTGGCATCTTCTACTCCTCCGGAGCTCAGCGTTCCAGGTAGCTTTCGTAGGTGATGGCTTGGTCCAGGTAGATCACTACCTGGCCTCTGAATAGTTTGACTTCGAAGGGAGTGACGCCCTGCTTGTTGTCGACGTCGCGCATCTTCGTCATCGTCGCCGAGATCTGCTCCATGGCCACCGCACTCGGCGCGTCATTAGCGTCCAGGACGTCGATACCCCTCTTCTCGAGCACCTCGTTCACCTTCGCGGTCACGTCATTCTGAGGGATAGGCCGGGCCCGGGCCTGGATGGCGAGCGCGTCCATCGTGCCGATGATCTGGTTATAGGTGCCGACCCTCTGACCGGAAGTCGCCTGGATGGTGCCGGCGGACGACGCGGCGAAAAATTCCATCAACTGCTGATTCGTCGTCCGCAAGCCGTTGACGATGGTCTGGTCGTAGGTCGGCGCCAGGGTGGTAACGCACGCGGAGAGGAGCAGCAACATCGCCACCGCCACGCCGGAACCTACGGTCATCCTTGCCACACGCTTCATGGCCATTCGCTTCATGGAGATCCTCCCTCTGATGATTATCATGGATTGACGGCCGGCTGCGGCCCCGCCGCCGCGGCGTTTCTCGCCGCATCGTCGACAACTCGATTAACGATGGCGTCGCGCTTGTCCGGATCGCCGTCGGCATCCCTGGCGGCGAGCCGCGTCGCGTCCGAGCCGCTCGCACCGAATGCCTGCCGTACCTCGGAGAGCCGCTTCGCGACGTCGAACCAGAAGGGCGCGCCGAGTCCGATAAGCATACCCGTAATCACGACAGGTACCAGCCACAGCAGCACATGGCCCATGAACGCGAAGCGCCCCGACCAGAGCTCGTCTCCGACACCGGAGGGCCAACCCGGACCCGAGCAGGTGGTGGAGAGATCGTGCCGGCCGAAGATGCGGCAGTGGGGAAAGTACTCGGCACCTATGGGCACCCCCATGGCGATGAGGCTCTCCACTTGCTTCTGCGCGTCCAGGGCAATCCGCTGCAGGGTCTCGGGATCGGTGAGCGCGGCGAGCTTGTCGTCCTCCCCGTCGAGCTTCTCGAGCGCCGCCTTCGCTTCCGGAGAGTCGTCGCCGCTCTTCTCGCGCGCCGCGGCGAGCGCCGCCTTCGCCTGCTCTAACGCCGCCTCCTGGGCGAGGATGGCGCGCCTGCGATCCTCTGTCAGCCCGTAGGCCGCGCCGATCTGGTCCTGGCGCGCGACGACCGTCTGCGCGAGATCCGTGCTCGCCTGGTAGGCCTCGAAGATGCGGATCCCATCCACGTTGGCGATGACGGCGAGGATCATCCCGAACACGATCGACCAGAACTGGGAACGGCTCTTGAACGACGCCGACACCGCCGAGGCGAACTCCTCGTACTTGCCGGCGAGGCGGTAGAATTCCTGCCTGACCTTGTCGGTGGCCCGGGCGGAGAGCTTGGTGACCGTGGGCAGCTCGGAGAGCCGGCGGAGCACGTGCTCCGTCGAGACCTTGTCGTAGACCCCCTTCTTGAGGCATTTCCAGTTGACCTTGTCGATCGCCGCGGCGGCGGAATCGCTCTTGGGGAGAACCTTTGGGATGTACTCGGCTACGCCTTCGGCGGGATTCTCAACGGTCTTGGTGAAGAACTCCCAGCGCTCCTGCTCGCTGAGCCCGAGGGTGCCGTTGGGGAGCTCGTCGTTCAGCAGGCGCATGACTTCGACGAGATTCTTCTTCCGCATCAGGACGCTGCGGAGAACGATCTCCATGATCACGGTGACCACCGTGGCGAGCGCGGCGAGGGTCAGCGCGAACGCGAGTACGGCATCCAGAAGTTCCATGGGTACCTCCCTGTCTCATGGGCGCGTGGCTGGCGGCTCGTGTTCATCCCCCTCAGCATGCCCCCTTGTCGTTAATCACAATGTAGTCAATCTCACAGCGCCTGGGCGGATAACCGGATGATCGCCGGGGCATAACGGCCGGCAATGTGAGTTTCCTCACTGCCGGCCGGGCACGGAGGCGTAGAGAATGTCAGCCAGGGTCAAGCGATGGGCTGGCAACAGGCCTCGCCCGACAGAGAAAGGGAGATCACCATGGCGAATTCGACACGACTCGTGAGCGGCCCGTTGCGGACCGAGCGATTGGGGAACGGACGCCGGCGGCTGCTCCGCCAGCTCGTCGTGCAGGTGGCCGACGATCGCATCACCGTCCCCGCCGGCACCGAAACGGACTTCAGCAGCATCCCCTGGTTCGGACGCATCCTCGTGCGTTGGTCCAAGGTCGACGTCGCCGGCGTCGTGCACGACTGGCTCTACCAGACGGGCGCGATGACGCGCTCGGACGCCGACGACATCTGGCGTCTGGTGGCGATCGCCGGCGATCATCGCGCGAACGGCTTCCAGGCGCGGACGGCGTGGCTCGGGCTGCGCCTCGGCGGGTGGTATGCCTGGGATCAGCACCGGGGCGGAGATCCGTCGGGGCACGCGACACAATAGCGCCCGCGTTACCTGCCTCCGGTTGGCGGAAGCCGTCGAGCTGAACGTCTCCTTCGCCTGATCGCCCCCCCCCCCGAGCGCGAGCGCCGCGGAAGCTGATAGGCTTTCCCGGCGCTCGTAGCACCCA
>CBDTYP010000005.1:0-25102 GCA_965364645.1 uncultured Gammaproteobacteria bacterium
CCTGCCAGATCGCCTACATGACGCCGCCCTTCGGCTACAACCTGTTCCTGATGCGCGCTATGGCCCCGCCGGAGATCTCGCTTCTCGACATTTATCGATCCATCGTCCCCTTCGTCCTGGTGATGTGCTTCGGCCTCGCGCTGGTCACGATCTTCCCCGAGATCGCACTCTGGCTGCCGAACCAGTTCTACGGAAAGTAGGGTAGAATCGCCGTCCCGTTTGGCGCTGAATCTTCGGAGGGAATCGTGAAAAACCTACACCGCCTGGCAGTGCTGCTGGTTGCCGGCGTGACGCTTTCGGCCATCGGCTGCGTGAGCCAGGGAAAGTACGACGCGCTCGAGCAGGAGAATTCAAAGCTTCGATCGGAGAACATGCAGCTCACCGAGGCGAGCCTGTTCCTGTCGGGCGAGCTGCTCGAGGCCGATCGGGAAGTCGAGGTGTTGGAGCGCCAGCAGGAGGAGCTGGCCGACGAGGTCGCGCGGTGGGCGCTCGCCGGCGCCGTCGAGATGGAACTCCTGGCAAGCGGGCTGCAGATCGTGCTGCCCAACGAGGTGCTGTTCGCTACCGGGTCCGCGAACCTCAAGCCCGAGGGGCAGGCGCTGGTGAAGGAGCTCGTCGGCGCTCTCGAGGACGTGCCTTATCAGATCATCGTCATCGGCCACACGGACAACGTGCCCATCGGCCCGGGCCTCGCGAAGCGCTTCCCGTCCAACTGGGAGCTGGCAGGTGCGCGGGCCGCGAGCGTCGTGCGCATGATGGCTTCGGAGGGACTCGCGCCCGAGCAGTTGCTGGCGATCTCCACGGGGGACACGCGACCCATCGCGTCCAACGATACGGAGGAGGGGCGCAGCCGCAACCGTCGCATAGAGGTGCGCATACGTCCGGTGGTGGTTCAGTAGGGTCGCTATCTCGCGACGCAGGCGTCGCGCAGCAGGAAGACCTCGTCGACGATCTCCCTGCTGGTGTCGCTCAAGCCCTCGTAGTCCAGCTCCGCTCGCGTGAGGCTGGTGATCCCGACGTACTGTTCGAAACGCAGGGGATAGGGGCGTCTGCGGACGAGGCACTCACAGAAAGGCGTGTCGCCTATAGACCGCAGGCAGCGATACTGAAAGTCCGCCGAGATCTCCTCGATACTGAGATCCTGCTTCGCGAAAGATTTCGTCGCCTGCTCCAGCAGACGCTCCATCTCGAGCTCCTCGAGACTCGGTTCACGGGGCTGTGCATTCGTGGTGGCCGCAGTCACGGTGAACAGGAACGCCAAAGCCGTTCTTGTCGCACCGGTTCGATTCACTCGTCGTAATATTCCGGCACGAAGGTCTGATCCGACATGGGCGGGCGGACGTACCCTTCGGCCGACTGGCGCTTCGGCAGCTCGATGGGCTCCGGCGTTAGATCCTTGTAGGGCAGCATCGACAGGAAGTGCTTGATGCAGTTCAGCCGCGCGCGTTTCTTATCGTCCGATCTGACCACGTACCAGGGCGCCTGTTTAATATCCGTGTGGGCGAACATGTCATCCTTGGCGCGGGAGTACTCCACCCACTTTGCTCGCGATTGCAGATCCATCGGGCTCAGCTTCCAGCGCTTGTGTGGCTCGCCGAGCCGGCTCTGGAATCGCTTCTCCTGCTCCTCGTCGGAGACCGAGAACCAGTACTTGATGAGGATTATGCCGGAGCGGACGAGCATGCGCTCGAACTCCGGGCACGAACGCATGAATTCCTGATACTCGTCCTCGGTGCAGAAGCCCATGACCCGCTCGACGCCCGCGCGGTTATACCAGCTGCGATCGAGAAGCACCATCTCTCCCGCGGCGGGGAGATGAGGTACGTATCGCTGGAAGTACCATTGGGTCTGCTCGCGTTCCGTCGGGGCCGGCAGCGCCACAACCCGGCAGATGCGGGGATTAAGGTGTTGGGTGATGCGCTTGATCACGCCACCCTTGCCGGCGGCGTCGCGGCCTTCGAAGATTGCCACGACCTTGAGGCCCTTGTGTTTGATCCACTCCTGCAACTTCACCAGCTCGAGTTGCAGCGCGAATAGCTCGTCTTCGTAGACCTTTTTGGGAATCTTCGACTTCTTTCCGTTTGTCTCGTTCCGGGTCTTCTCGGCCGTATCTGCCATATTCTCAGCCTCCCGATTCAGGAGATCTCCGCCCTTTTCGTCAGTCGAAACATCAGCGACTGCTTCGGGCTCTCGGGGCGATAGACGGATCCCTCGATGACACTATCCGCTGCCTGCCCGACGAATTCCAGGGCAATCTTCCGCTCGGAGGAGCCGAAGAGCGTTCTCGGCGTGCCGTGATACTCGAGGACTACCGTGACGCGGATATCGCTCCCCGACACGTCGTACTCGCCCACGGAGAAATGGTGGCGTCCTCCGCCCAGGGCCCGGCCCCGATCGAAGACCATGACGCCGCTGTTCTCCCAGCCCTGGAGTCCATACAGCTCCCCCGTCCACAGGCCTTCGATTGCCATCCGACTCTCCCCCTCGATGCGCTTTCCAAGAAGTTATGGGCGGTGGTCAAGGCGCAGGCAGTCGAACGTTGCGCCGCCCCATGGCCTTCGGTTTCCGCCGCTTCAGTCGCTTGGCTTCGCGATAGCGGTCGTTGGCCGCGGCCATCAGGCGTTCCTGGCAACCGCCGATGTCCTCGCCCTCGGGCGGCCGGCGCTGGACGTAGGTCCCGTCGGACTGCATGTCCCAGGCGCTGCGTTGGTCGTCGAGATGCAGATCGATTATCTGGCGTAGCTCCGCCTGCAGCACCGCGCCCTCGACGGGCACCAGCACCTCCACCCGATGCTCGAGATTGCGCATCATGGAATCCGCCGAGCCGATGTAGTACTCCTCGTCCCCCGCGTTGCGGAAGTAGTAGATGCGGCTGTGCTCGAGGAATCGGCCGACGACGCTGATGACGCGCGCGCTGTCGGAGAGGCCGGGGATGCCCGGGCGCAGCCGACAGGTATCGCGCACCAGGAGATCGACGCGAACGCCCGCCTGGGTGGCGAGATACAGCTCCCGGGTGATATCCGGATCCTCCAGCGCATTCATCTTCATCTGAATGCGTCCCGGCTCTTCGTCCGTGTGAAGCTCCGCCTCCCGGCGGATCTTCGCGATGAGGGAACGCTTGAGGACCTTGGGAGCCGGCAGAATCTTGCGATAGGTTCGCTTCGGCGTGTATCCGGTGGTCAGGTAGTTGAAGAGTTCGGTGAGATCGCGCCCGATATCCTCGTCACAGGTCAGCAGCCCCAGATCGTCGTAGAGGCGGGCCGTGCCGGCGTGATAGTTCCCCGTGCCGATGTGGGCGTACAGGCGCAGGCCGCTGTAGTCGCGCCGGACGACGAGGACCACCTTGCAATGGGTCTTGAGGCCGACGACGCCGTAGGTGACGTGAATACCCGCCTCTTCCATCCTGCTCGCCCAGCGGATATTGGCGGCTTCGTCGAAGCGCGCCTTGAGCTCGACCACCACCGCCACCTGCTTACCGTTCCGGGCGGCATCGATGAGGTAGTCGACGACCCGGGTCTCGCCCGAGGTGCGGTACAGCGTCATCTTGATGGCACGGACCTTGGGGTCGCGGCTGGCTGCTCTGAGGAATCGTTCTACCGATGTGGAGAACGACTCGTAAGGGTGCTGCATCAGCATGGAGCCGTGATCGCGGATGGCGTAGAAGATCTTCGGTGAGTCCAGCTTCGGATGATCGATGGGATGATGGGGAGGGTAGTGCAGCTCCTGATCCGGGAGCATGGCCAGCTGCATGAAATCGCGCTTGGCCAGCATGCCGTCCGACGAGAAGACATCCGTCTGCTCGTCGAGTCCGAGCTCGGCCGCCAGCATACCGCGTCGGAAGGGATCCATGGTGCCTTCCACCTTCATGCGCACGATCGGCGCGAAACGCCGTTCGCGCACCTCCGATTCGATCATCGCGAGCAGGTCGTCAGCACCCTCCTCGTCGCGATCGGTATTCGCATTTCGCGTGACGTGAAATATCTCGCACGCCCGGACGACCATCTTGGGAAAGAGCAGGTCCAGGTTGTTGGACATGATCTGCTCGAGCAGGACGAAGCGTTTCGACTCGCCGACGGGAATGAGTCTGGGGATGTCCGGCCCGATGGGCACCTTTACCCGGGCACGAACCTCCTCGTCGTCCTCGCCGGAATACCCTAGGGTGACGAGCAGGTTGAGTGACAGGTTCGATATGAACGGAAACGGATGCGCGGAATCCACCGCCTGGGGCGTCACGAGAGGGAAGATGTTCTCGATGTAGTGGGCGCGCATCTCATCGCGCTCCGAATCACTCAACGACTCGTAAGGAAGCACGGCGATGCCGTGTTCCTCCAGCGCGCCGAGAAGCTCAGGCAGCAGCCGCTCGGCCTCCGCCTCGATCTCCCGCACCACCTCGTAGCACTCTTCGATCTGCTGCTCCGGCGTCCGCCCGTCCACGGTTAGCTTGCTCACACCCGCGCCGACCTGCTGCTTCAGACCGCCGATACGCTTCATGAAGAACTCGTCCAGATTCGCCGCCACGATGGCGAGGAATTTCAGTCTTTCCAGCAGCGGCGTGCGCTCGTCGTCCGCCTCGTGCAGGACACGGCGATTGAACTCGAGCCAGGTGAGCTCGCGGTTGAGGTAGTACTCGGGGGAGTCGAGGTCGAATGCCGGGGGCTCGGGCTCGGGCTCCGGCACGGCAGGAGCGGGGAGCGGCTCCCGGGCGGAGAGCGGTGAGATGTCCGCGACCGGCTCTACTGCCGCGGGACCCGGCACAGGCGCCTCGCGCGCGGCTTGTTCCGGTTCCGGCGCGGCCGGCGTGGCCGGGGTGGCCGGGGTGGCCTTCACCACTGGCTTTTCCTTCTCGAGGACGCTGAGCGAAGCCCGGCTTTCCTCTCCCGATGCACTGATAGTCATTGCTCCTCCTGGATGCCGAAAGTCCCCACCGTCACGCCGACCGCGGACTGGCATTCATCCTATCTCAGATTTTGCCAGGCGGCGGCGTTTCGGGCTTGATTCAGATCAACGGCGTGGAATCCCTTGCTCGAACAAGCGCTTGAAGCGCTTCCGGGTGGATTTCTCGTCGAAACGGGCGAAGCAATCGGTGAAACGCCGGCGTTCCTTCCTCTGCTGCCGTTCGTAGTGACCCATGAGCCGGCCCATGGCGAGCAGGCAATCCGCCGGCGCGGGCCCGTCGCGCTGCATCTCCCGGGCGAGGCGCCCCAGGGCACTCTGCTGCACCTCGAGATCGTTGATCTCGCCGAGATTGTCCTGGAGCCGCTTGAGGGCCTTGATAGGCGGCGTGATCCCATCGGCGTCGTAGAGGCTGTCGAAGAACTCCAGCAGGTAGCGGAGCTTCTTGCAGTCAATTCTGAGATCGTGAAGCGCATTACCTGTCGCATCGGGCCCGATGGCACGCCCATGCCGCATCACCCGGCGGTAGGCGTGCCGGATGCGCTGGGACGCCACGGGCACGACGGGACCCGGGGCCAACGCTGCCTGGACGTCCGCGTGCGGGATAGCCAGATGCCCGCGCCACGTGCTCACGAGCGCTCGATACCGTGTCGAACTCAGGGCTTCTCTCAGGTGCTGGAGCTCGGCGTCGCGTCGGCCGCGCAGGTAGTCGCCGAGGGGCCGCAAATCGATGTCCATATCGGCGCCGAAGCGTGCCCGATAGCCGCCCATCTGAGCGAGGTGCACGTCCAGATCCCGCACCGGACCCGTCGTGGCGCCGAGCCACTTGAATTCATGGCGGAAGTGCCGGCGGATCTCCGGGAGGAATACCCCGCCGAGCTGCGATAGCGCCGAACGCGTGCGGCGTGCGGCGACGCGAAAGTCGTGGAGAAAGACCGGGTCGACGCCCCGGTGGACGCCGTCTTCGTTGGCGAGCAGGGTTTCGAGGAGAGTCAGACAGATCGCCGAGGTCGCCTCGCCGGCGCTCATGCCTGCGTCGAGGCGCAGGATGCGGCTGCGCGGAGCCACCGCCCACCGCGCCCCATGGGCAACACCCGGGCCCTGCTGCCCGGGAAAGCCCGAGGCTTCGGGGACCATCTCGAACGGGTCCTGGTCGGATCGATCCTGATACAGCTTCGACGACACGGAATTTCCCTTTCACGGAAAAGCGCGGGTCCGCGCGGGTGCAGCATCCACTCTATCGAGTCGAGCGGGGGAATTCTACGGCGACGGAAAGCGTAGACGAAACAGGGACTTGTCGGAGCAGAAGCCGCGCCTTCCCGCTCGCTATTCGACCTGCAGCGTGACCCCGGCACCCTTGAGATAGGCTCCTTCCCGGGCCAGGTCCGCCTCGGTCAGGGGGTGGTCGGCCAGCCACCCCTCGGGAAACGCGAGGCGCAGCGTGTCCTCCTTCGCCTCGACCTCGAGGCCGTCGAGGCTCACATCGTAGCGGCCCCGATGCAGGGCGACGGCGAAGCGCAGCAGCACGGTCAGCAGGAACAGGCGCGCGCGTTGCCGGCGGGGCAGGTCGTCGAACTCCTCCACCGCGAACTTGCGCCGATGCACCCGCACGAGCGCCGCGATCTCGGCCTGCTCCTGGTTGGAGAACCCTGGCAGGTCGGCGTTGGTGAGAATGTATGCGCCGTGCTTGTGGTACTGACTGTGGGCGATATCCAATCCGATCTCGTGCAGCCGCGCGGCCCACTGCAGGAGTTGGGAGTAGCGTTCATCATCCAGATCCCAGGCCTTCGCGACCCGTTCGAGGATGAAGGCGGCGCTGCCGGCGACCCGCCGGGCCTGCTCCTGGTCCGCCCTGTAGCGGCGGCAGAGATCGTCGATGGTGGCGCCGCGTACATCCTTGTGATCCAGCCGTCCAATCAGGTCATAGAGAAGGCCTTCGCGCAGCGCACCGTCCGCGCAGGTCATGCGGCGCACGTCGAGGCTGTCGAAGACCGCGCTCAGGACGGCGACACCGCCGGCGAAGACCGGGGCGCGCTCGGGCTGCAGGCCTTTCAGGCCCTGCTTCAGCTTGTCGACGCGGCCGATCTCTATTACCGCATCCCGCAATCTGCCGAGTCCCTTGGCCGTGATTCCCTTGCGACTCCAGCCCTCGCTCTGGATGACCTGCCAGACGTTGCGGATGGTCCCCGATGAGCCGATGGCGACGTCCCAGCCCATGCGGCGATAGGTTTCCTCGACGTTCTCGATCTCCTGGCGCGCCGCGAGGATCGCCTTGCGCATGCGGCGCGCGTCGATGGTGCCGTCGGGGAAGAACTCCCGGCTCATGCTGACGCACCCCATGTACAGGCTCTCGGTGACGAGCGGTTCGAACTGCTCGCCGATGATGAGCTCGGTGCTGCCGCCGCCGATATCCACCGCGAGCTTCCTACCCGCATCCTGGGCGGTGCTGTGGGCGACGCCCAGGTAGATGAGGCGGGCCTCCTCGCGTCCGGAAATGATCTCGATGGGATGGCCGAGGGCCGCTTCGAGCTCGGGGAGCAGGACCTTCTTGCGCCGCGCGCGGCGCAGTGTATTGGTGCCGACCGCGCGCACGTTGTGGGAGGGCACGTCCCGCAGTCTCTGCCCGAAGCGTTCCAGCACCTCCAGGGCGCGATCGCGGGATTCTTCGTCCAGCTGATTCTTGTCGTTCAGGCCCGCGGCGAGGCGCACGGCATCGCGCATGCGGTCGATTACCGCGAGCTGACCGTCCACGACGCGGGCGACCTTCAGGTGAAAGCTGTTGGATCCGAGGTCAACGGCGGCGATGACCTTGCCCGAATCGTCTAAGTCCGGGGTTTCGATCCCGGCGCTTTCCATTTGGTCAATACCGGCGACCATACGGGCTTGCAAATTTCGGGGCGCTACGGGATTCTGGTGACATCCTTCAGATTGTAGTGTGACTCCCCCCGGATTCGAAGCACCCATGTCCCGCGAGCTACTCGTTTTTCGCCACGGCAAGTCGGATTGGGACAGTGAAGAAGGTGGCGACTTCGGGCGGCCCCTCGCGAGACGGGGACACAAGGCCGTCAGGCGCATGGCAGGCTGGCTCGGGGAACAGGATCTCCTCCCGGACCACATCATCAGCTCCACGGCGCTGCGGGCCGAGCAGACCACTCTGGGACTGTGTGAGCACGCCGGCATCCCCACATCGACGATCACCTGGACCGAGACCATCTACGAGGCCGGTGTAACCACGCTCCTCACGGTCCTGTCCGAGGCCGATTCCGGCTGGGGGCGGTTGATGATCGTCGGCCATAATCCCGGATTTGAATCCCTGGTGGCGTACCTGACGGGGCAATACATCGACGGACCGCTCACATCCCCCGGCTTCCCCACGGCCGCCCTCGCACACCTCGCCATGCCCGACGACTGGAATCGCCTCGAATCCGGCTGCGCCAGCCTCCTGACCCTCGTCCGCCCCCGCGAGCTCGACGCTTGAGTTCCAGTCTCCGCCTTCCATTGGGGCGGACCGGGCACCGTGAAACGGCTTGCTTCGGGGCGGATCTCGTAGGTTGGTGCTGAGCGCAGCGAAGCCCAACATCCAGCGCCGGATGTTGGGCTTCGCTGCGCTCAGCACCAACCTACGAGAATTACGGAAACCACGAGATACATTCCTACCCCGCCGCGCCTGGCCCCTGTCGGGGTCAGCAACAATTGAAACAATTCCCCCGGCGCCTCGACACCGTTCGGAAATACGCGCCGGCTAGAGTGTGCACCGTACAGAACGTACTTCTCTCAAATAACCAAGCACCTCAGGAGTTAGACATGACGACGACCACGACAGAAAGACAAGCGAACAACGGCGTGAACGTGGAGGCCCTGATCGGCGCCCGCGAGGCCCTGACCGAGGCCCCCGAGGCCGCCCAGTTTACCTGGCGGGCGAGCTGCAAGTGGGTCAGCGGCACCCACAGCCAGTCCACCGTGAAAGGATTCTTCGGGCTCGGCGAGGAGCAGAGCCACAGGACCACCTTCACCTTCGATGCCGATCATCCCGAGGTGTTCGCCTCCGAGGACCATGGCGCCACTCCGGTCGAGCTGGTGCTGTCCGGGCTGGCCAGCTGTCTCACTGCCGGCGTCGCGGCCGTGGCGCAGATGCGCGACATCCAGTTGAACTCCGTATCCGCGACCCTGGAAGGCAGCATGGATCTGCAGGGCATCCTGGGAATCGACACCGACGTGCGAAACGGCTTCGACGGCATCAAGGTGCACTTCGATATCGATGCCGACGCGTCGGAAGAGGACATCGCGGCCCTGGTCGCTCAGTCCCAGAAGCGCTCGGCGGTATTCGACATCGTCACCAACCCGACCAACGTCACCGTGGAGGTCAACTGACCCATACCCGTCCGGGTGTGGAAGGAGCGAGTCTCATGCGTACCACTACCGTCATCATCGGAGCGGGACATGCCGGGCTGGCCATGAGCCGCTGCCTCGCCGAGCGCGCCATCGACCACGTGGTCCTGGAACGCGGCGAGGTGGCGAACTCCTGGAAGACCGAACGCTGGGACTCGCTTCGTCTACTGACGCCCAACTGGGAGAGCCGGCTGCCCGGCTACTCCTACGAGGGCGGCGACCCGGACGGCTTCCGCACGATGCCGGAGACCATTGCCTTCATCGAGCGCTACGCGCAGGTCATCTCGGCGCCGGTTCAGACCGGCACCGAGGTGATCTCGGTGCGCCCGCGAGACGGCGGGTACACGGTGGTCACGGACAACGGCGACTGGCAGTGCCGGAGCGTCGTCCTTGCCAACGGGGCGTGCAATATCCCGAATATCCCCGCGGTGGCGGACGCGGTGCCGGCGGGTATTCAGAGCGTCACGCCGAACAACTACCGTAACCCCGATCAGCTGGAGGATGGCGGTGTGCTGGTGGTCGGCGCGGCGGCGACCGGAATTCAGATCGCCGAGGAAATTCATCGCTCCGGGCGGCCCGTGACCCTGTCCGTGGGCGAGCACATCCGCGCGCCGCGGGTCTACCGCGGCCGCGACATCAAGTGGTGGATGGATGCCGCCGGCGTGCTGGATGAGCACTTCCGCGAGGCGGACGACATCGTCCGCGCCCGCAACGTGCCGTCGCTGCAGCTCATCGGATCGCCGGAACGGCGCACCATCGATCTGAACAGCCTGACGGACATCGGCGTCAAACTCGTCGGCCGCCTCGCCGGTGTCAACGGCGGCAAGGCACAGTTCTCCGGCTCCCTCCGAAACCAGTGTGCGATGTCGGATCTCAAGATGAATCGCCTGCTCGACAACATCGACACCTGGGCGGCAGAGAACGGACTCGACGGTCGGGTGGGGGCGCCCCATCGCCTCGAGCAGACCAGGGTCGAAGAGTCCCCGTCGCTCGCCGTGAATCTCGCCGACGGCGATATCCGCACCATCGTTTGGGCCACGGGATACCGTCCCGACTACTCCTGGCTGGACGTGCCCGTCCTGGATCGCAAGGGCAGGGTGCGTCACGACGGCGGCGTCGTCGACGCACCCGGGATGTACGTCATGGGCCTGCAGTTCCTCCGCCGGCGTAAGTCCGCCCTCATCGACGGCGCCGGAGACGACGCGCGGGATCTGAGCGAGCACCTGGCGGGCTATCTCGATGAGGAGAGCACCCGGCGGCCGGTATCCGCGCCGAGTGAAGCGCAGGCGGCGTTTGCAGCTCTCTGAGAGATCAAAACTCGATCTGGAAGCGCATCTGAAACAGACTCATGGTGTTGCCGTCGAACTCGCTTCCCGGTCGATCCATTTCGAGTACGTTCACGTAGTTGGCCATGACCCGCATGGTGCTGGTCAGGTACCAGTTCAGGCCGACGGTCAGGTTGGTCTCCTCGCCGCCGATGATGTCGTCGTCGGTGAGGTCGACCCGGCTCATGCGCAGCGCCACCTCCCACGCGCCCCAACCGCCTTTGTCCACGGGCAGATTGGGTTGGACTTGTCCGAAGCGCGCCGAGCCTCTTTCGTAGGGTCGGGATTCGTCCGTCAGGAACCAACCGGCGTTGGCGTAGAAGCCATGGAAGAACAGTGTGCTGCGGCCGCGGTCCCGTTGCACCCATGAGCCCAGAATCTCGGACTGGAGCGAGAGCGGCCCGTCCACGTAGGCGAACTCCATGCCTGCCTTCGGCATGTTCTCCGCGTCTTCCAGAGCCCCTGTGTCCACCATGTAGTTCTCGGTGATGCCGACTTCCGGACGGGAGCGGAAGCGAATGGAATCTGTCGAGCCTACGTGCCGATACGTGCCGGAAAGTCCCAGGTGGAACTTGTTTCGTGGCTCGTCGATGAATAGATGCGTCGCGCGTCCCGTCAGCGCCGTGCCGCTGGCCCGTATCCCGTCCTGATCGAAGCCCTGTCCGAATATGCCCGCCGTGACGGTGGTGCGCTTGTTCCAGAGACTGCTGATACTCAGGCCGACGCTGCGCCCCGGCGCCATGGCGACGACGGGCAACGACTTCTCCATCAGCGTCGTGTACCGGGAACTGATTGCCTCCTCGAGCGTGAAGGGCTCTTTCCTGTTGCCGAAAACGACCGGGCCGAACGAGAAACCTGTGTAGAGAAACAAGAGGTCCTTGACCTCGACCGAGACGGGGTTCGATTTCAGCTCGAGGCTGGCCTTGAAGGTGAGATCCTTGATCACGTGATTTCGGAGACTCACTCGGGCCCGCCGCAGGTTGATATCGTTGTCGAAGCGCTTCGACGAGTCGTTGAGGTAGGCGGCACCGTCGACGAAGAAGTGGCCGTTGATATGCGTGCCTGTGACGGGTTCGTCGAACCCGCCGAGCAGGGGCCGGTAGGAGATCGCTTTCGAGAACGCGGCGGGAGGCTTGGTCTCCTGCGTCCAATTCTCGCCGGTACTAGCGGCGCCCGCCTCCTGGCAGGCGACGAAGGGTGGGTGTGCGAGCAGGGCACCCAGGGCAACCGCAATTGTCCACCTGTCGATCAAGGGCTTGGTCTTCGCAGTGATTTCAGGTGCCGACTGTAAAACATAGACATAAGATGCTATTTGTGTGCGCGTTGTAAAACCCGCAATCGGTGGAACGTTCCCTATGGTGCTCGACATCTTCGCCCTCATCGTCCTCGGGGTCCTCGTCGCCGCGATCATCTGGCTGGTGGTCGTGCTCGGCCCCATACCGGGCAACGTGGCGGCCGGGCGCAATCACCCCCAGGCGGATGCCATCCGGGTGCTCGGATGGATCGGCATCATCACCCTCGGCCCGGCGTGGTTGGCCGCCCTCGTGTGGGCCTACACGAGGCCCGTCGGCGGCGCGGGCCTGGCCGGGCGCGTCGCGGCGCTGGAGGAGGAGGTCCGCGAGCTCAAGGGCGCCCGGGGAGGGGACGCGTCATGATCGCCTTTCTCGTCATCTGCTACAGCGTGTTCTACTGGCTGTTCTTCGTGAAGCTCGAACTCTTCGCGAAGAGCGTTCGCAACATCTCCGTCTTCGTCGGCATCGGCGTGGTCCTCATCGGCGGCATCATTTTTACGTGGCTCACCTTCGCGCCGACCACCCCCGACGGACGCATGTTCCAGTTCGTCATTCAGATCGTGCCGAACGTGAAAGGGGAGGTGGTCGAGGTGCCCGTGGTGCCGCTTACGCCCATCGACAAGGGGGAGGTCCTCTATCGCATCGATCCCACGCCCTATCAGGCGGACGTCGACCAGCTGAAGGCCTCCATAGAGAAGACCAGGGCGCAGGAGCGCAGGGCGGAGATCGAGGTGGAGCGTACCAGCAAGCTCGTGAAGAGCGCCGCGGGCGCGCAACGGGACCTCGATCGCTGGACAGCAAGCCTGGACGAAGCGAGAGCGACCATCCAGAGCCTGGAGGCTCAGCTGCGTAAGGCTCAGTGGCAGCTCGACGAGACGGTAGTTCGGGCACCGCGCAGCGGCTATGCCTACAACGTCCAGGTGCGCCCGGGGACCTACGTGGCGAACATTCCCATCGCCGCCTCGATGACCTTCGTCTCCGATGAGGTCCGGACGGTGGTCGCGAGCTTCAGCCAGAGCGCCGGGCGCCACGTGCAGGTTGGTGATGCCGCCGAGGTGGTATTCTCGCGGGTACCTGGCCGGGTATTCTCCGGCACGGTGAGAGGCACCATGTCGGCAAGCGGGAGCGCGCAGCTCGCGCCGAGCGGGGAGCTCCCGGTGTTCACCGGCGTGCCGGCGACGGCGCGCTTTCCCGTGCGCATCCAGCTGCAGGACGCGGACGCGGACGTGTTGATACCACAGGGGGCGGGCGCCACCGTCGCGGTGTATACCCAACGGGGCAAGCCCGTTCACATAATCACGAAGGTCGTGATGCGCATGCAGGCGTGGCTGGCTTACCTGACCAGCCCGACCGGGTAACGGAGGATCACATGAAGTTTCAGCTGGCCATCAACATGGAACGGGTCGCCCCGGATGTGGATATGCGCGACGTGGAGCGGCATACGCTCGAGATGGTGCAGATGGCGGACGACGGCGGTTTCGCGATCGCCTGGGCCGCGGAGCACCACGCGCTCGAGATGACCATCGCCCCCAATCCGTTTCAGATCCTGACCTGGTGGGCCGCACACACGTCCCGCATCCGTCTCGGCCCGGCCGTCGTCGTGGCGCCCTACTGGCACCCGATCAGGCTCGCCGGCGAGGCGGCGCTGTTCGACCTTTACAGCGGTGGGCGCCTCGAGTTCGGTATCGGGTCGGGCGCCTATCAGCGCGAATTCGACCGCATGTTCCCCGGCCTCAAGCAATCGGAGGGCTATCGCTACACTCAAGAGATGCTCCCCGCGGTGAAGGCGCTGTGGGAGGGCGACTACGCGCACGATGGCGAGTTCTGGTCCTTCCCGACGTCGACCTCGGTGCCGAAGCCGCTGCAGAAGCCCCACCCGCCGATCTGGGTCGCTGCCCGCGCGCCGGTCACTTACGACTACGCGGTAAAGAACGAGTGCAACATCCTCTCCTGGCCGCTGACGAGACCGATGTCGGAGGTCGAGACCTACAAGGAGCGGTTGGACACCGCGCTCGCCGAGAACCCGGGCAAGCCTCGGCCCATCTTCGCCGCCATGCGCCATACGGCGGTATACGCGCGCAAGGAAGACCGGGACGTGCCGATCAAGGCGGCCATGCGTCAGCTGAGTCAGTTCGAGAATCTCTTCAAGAACATGGGCGACGTGGAGAACGGCTTCCCGAAGGCCATCGAGTTCTCGGCGCTCGAGAATCGCGACGAGTACAACCCGGACATGCTGCACGACAACCTCATGTTCGGCACCCCCGACGAGATTATCGCCAAGCTGAAGCTCTACGACGCGCTGGGCGTGGATCAGTTCACCTACTATGCAAGCCTCGGGCTCGGGTTCAAGGAGCAGAAGCAGTCCCTCGCCCTCTTCATCGAAGAGGTGATGCCGGCGTTTCGTTAGCGCATCACGAACGGATTTGCCATCGGCTCGCTGGAGGTGTTGACCCAGATGGTCTTAGGTCGCGTGTAGTCGTAGATCGCCTGGAAGCCGCTCTCGCGGCCGTAGCCGGATCCCCCGAAGCCGCCGAACTCCGCGATGGGAGACACGACCCGGTAGGTGTTGATCCAGACGATCCCGGCCCGGGTCGCTCGTGCAACCCGCAGCGAGCGGGCACCGTCGCGGGTGAAGATGCCGGCCGCGAGGCCGTGCTTGGTGTCGTTGGCGAGACGGAGCACCTCTTCCTCGCTCTTGAAGCGCAGCACGCTCAGCACCGGACCGAAGAGCTCAGTGTCGACGATACGCATGTCCTGGCGCGGACACTCGACGATGGTGGGCTCGTAGTACCAGCCGCGATTGGGTTGCGCGGGGCGCCGTCCGCCGTGGAGCACCGTCCCGCCTTCCTCCCGGGCGATGCCGATCTCTTCCTCGATGCGATCGATCTGCGCGGTCGTCGCGAGCGGACCCATCTGAGTCGCCTCTTCCAGGGGATCCCCGATGACGATCTCCCTGGCCTGACCGACCATCGTATCCAGGAACTCGTCGGCGATGGTCTCCTGCAGGTAGAGCCGGGACCCCGCCACGCAGCTCTGACCACTGGCGCCGAAGATTCCGGCAATCGATCCGTTGACCGCGCTCTCGAGATCCGCGTCCTCGAACACCATGAACGGGGACTTCCCGCCGAGCTCGAGGGACACCTCGGCAAAGTTCTCCGTGGAGTTGCGCAGGACATGGCGCGCCGAGTCCGGGCCGCCGGTAAAGCTGATGCGGGCTACCAGTGGGTGTGACGTCAGGACCCTGCCGCAGGGCTCGCCGTGACCCGTGACGATGTTGACGACGCCGGGCGGGAAGCCGGCTTCCTCGATCAGCTGGCCGAACTCCAGCATGGCCGCGGACGCGAGCTCGGATGCCTTGAGCACGATGGTGTTGCCCGCCGCCAGGGCCGGGCCGAGCTTGACCGCGACCAGGAAGAGCTGTGAGTTCCACGGCACGACGGCTGCGACGACACCCAGGGGTTCCCTTGTCGTGAACACGCAGAGGTCCGGCTTGTCGATGGGCATCGTGTCGCCGTGCACCTTGTCGGCGCAGCCGGCGAAGTAGTGGAAGAACTCCGCGATGTACTTCGCCTGCCAGCGTGTCTCCTTCAGCATCTTGCCCGTGTCGATGGTCTCGGTGCGTCCCAGCTGCTCCGACCTGTCGGCGAGCAGGTCCGCCAGCCGGCGCAGCATACGGCCGCGCTCGGTCGGGGTAGCCCGCGCCCAGGGTCCTTCCGAGAAGGCGCGGTGAGCGGCCTCGACGGCGCGGTCGACGTCGCCCGCCGTCGCTTCCGGGATCACCGCCCACGCCTCGCCGGTGGCGGGGTTGGCGCTCTCGAAGGTCTGACCGTCCTCCGCAGCCACCCACGCGCCGTCGATCAGCATCTGGTAACGAGTCAGTTCCGGCATCGTTGCTGCCCTCCCCGGGGTATTGAGTCTGCGGGCGATGGATCGGATAGTCTCACAGATTCCGAAAATGGGTGACCAGGCCAATGAAGCAGGTGATCGGTGAGCCGCTGGTGGTCGACGGGCGGCGGCTCTCCCTGTCGCGCGCTGTCCGCGCAGGCGATTTCGTGTTCCTGACGGGGCAGATACCGTTTCTGGACGGCGCGCCCATGACGACGGGGACGATCGAGGAGCAGACCCGGGTGGTACTGGACGCCATCCGCGAGACGTTGGAGGAGGGGGGGTGCGCCCTTTCCGACGTCGTGAAGTCCATGGTGTGGCTCACCGATCGGGCCGATTTCCCCGGCTTCAATGCCGTGTACGCGGAGTACTTTCCCAATGATCCACCCGCGCGGTCGGCGGTCGTGACCGATCTGCTGGTCGACGTCCGGGTCGAAGTCGAAGTCGTCGCCTTCAAGCCCTTGTGATGCGCCGATGAGCTCTTCCTCGGCGGACGGTACGGTCTACCAGCGGACGGGAAGCGGCCCGCCGGTCGCCTTGATCCACGGGCTCGGGCTCAATCGCGGCATGTGGCGGTGGCAATTGCCGGACCTCGCGCCCCATTTCGAGGTCTTGACCTACGACCTCTTCGGGCACGGCGAGAGCGCAGCGCCCGACGGCGCGCCGGATCTGACCATGTTCTCCGAGCAATTGCTCCGGACCATGGATCGATGCGGCATGGATCGTGCCGCGGTTACCGGATTCTCTCTCGGCGGGATGATCGCCCGGCGCTTCGCGCTCGAT
Source organism: uncultured Gammaproteobacteria bacterium (assembly GCA_965364645.1). Taxonomy (GTDB): domain Bacteria; phylum Pseudomonadota; class Gammaproteobacteria; order HK1; family HK1; genus JAABYT01. The sequence continues at coordinate 16,568 of CBDTYP010000005.1, forward strand.
CATCCGGATCGGGTGTCCGCCCTGGCGATCCTGCACTCGGCACACGATCGCAGCGCCGACGAACGTGACGCAATCCGCAAGCGCGTCCGCCAGGCCCGGGACACGGGCCCGTCGTCGACGGCGGACGCCGCACTCGAACGCTGGTTCACCGCGCAATTCCGCGCAGCGAACCCCGGCGTAACCGGATTGATCCGGGACTGGATACTGGCCAACGATCCGACTATCTATCCCGACGTCTACAACGTGCTCGCCGAAGGGGACGTCGAGATCGCGCGAGACATCCATCGCATCGCCTGCCCCACGCTGGTGATGACCGCTGAGGAGGACTACGGCAATTCGCCGGAGATGGCGGAGAAGATGGCCGCCCTGATTCCGAACGCCGAAGTCGTCGTGCTTGCGGGCCTCAGGCACATGGCCCTCGCCGAGTCGCCTGCCGCGTTCAACCCACCGCTGTTGTCCTTCCTGCGAGGCGCGCTCGATGTCTAGGGGCACGCGTCGGCGCTTGCGATGGACTTCCGCGGTGACGTGGCTCACGGCGGCGTTCATCATGGCGGGCGGGGCCGCGACGGCGTCGGCCGCCGAGACGTCGATCTTTGCGACGAAGTACCCTATCGCCTACCTCGCCCAACGCCTGGCGGGTCCGGAGATGCGTGTTGTCGTCCCCGACCCACCCGGGGGCGGGTCACCCTGGCGACCCACCCTTGAAGAGATCCAGGCCATGCAGCAAGCGCACATCATCCTGACGGGCGACGCGGCCGGGGAGAGCTGGCGGGATGTCGTCGCGCTGCGCGCCAATCAGATGGTGGATACGACGGAGACCATCTCCAACGAGCTCATCCCGGCGGAAGGGGCGACGACCCACACCCACGGCCCCGCCGGATCGCACTCCCACGGCGCGAGCGCGGCAAACCCATGGTTGGATCCGACACTGGCCGTCGCCCAGGCAAAGACCATTGCCGAGGCCATGGATCGCAGGCGCATAGCCGACACGGCCACGCTCGATGCGCGATTGGGCGAGCTGGAGACGGATCTGCTTGCCCTCGACGACGAGCTGCAGGCGGCAACGCGCCGCGCCGACGACGTTTTGTTTCTCGCCGCCGTGCCGGCCTACGCGTACCTGGCTCGCCGTTACGGTTTGAATATCAAGGCGATGGAATGGGACGCGGGGGTTCACCGCAGCGACGCGACGCGGCAGTATCTCGAGGGGTTGCGCGAAGACCATGCCGCCATTCGAATGATCTGGTCCGCGGCGCCCGCGATGGATGACGTCGCCTTCCTTCGAGAGATCGGTATCGAAAGCCTGGTTATCGATCCGTTGGCCGCGGCCCCGGAGTCCGGAGATTATCTGAGCGCCATGCTGCGAAACGCCGATGAGATTCGGCGGGCGCTCGACGAACGCTGAGGAGAGCAACCATGCCTGCAGTTGAGCAGATCGAGGCGTCCGTAACATACCTCGCCGACAAAGACGAGGCCGCGGTGTACATCGGCTCCGTTGCCGGAGGCGAGGTGCCGCCCCACAAAGGCAACTACGTCTCCCGGACGGTAACGATCCACAACGGCCGCGCCCACCCCGGGGGATTCAGTCTGGAGCGGGAAGGATTCGAGCTCGTGACCCAGACGAGCGCCGTCAGCGACTTCTACGACGACGAAGCGATCGCGGGCGTCTACGAGGAAGAGGTCCGATCACTGGTTCTCGAGCACACCGGCGCCGCACGGGTCGAGATTTTCGATCACACCCGGCGCTCTGACTCCGACGATTTGCGCAAGCAGCGATTGATCCGTGAGCCCGCCGCGACCATCCACAACGACTACAGCGCGGAGTCGGGTCCGCGCAGACTGCGGGACCACTTCGCCGACGCCCCGGACGAGGCCGAGCGATTGCTCGGCGGACGCTTCGCGATCGTCAACGTATGGCGCTCCATACACGGGACGGTGCGGCGCTCACCCATGACGCTGTGCGATGCCACCAGCGTTGCCCCTGAGGATCTCGTCTCGGTAAAGCGCATGGCCAGGGATCGTATCGGCGAGATCCAGATGGCGCTCTACAATCCCGCGCACCGTTGGTACTATTTCCCGGAGATGACCATGGCCGAGGCGCTACTAATCAAGACCTTCGATTCCGCGACCGATGCTCCCGCGCGCTTCACGCCCCACACGTCTTTCGATGTGCCCGACACGGCCGCGGACGCACCGCCCCGCGAAAGTATCGAGACCCGTTGCTTCGTTTTATTCTGAGAGGTCGTGATGTCCGCGAACTGCCTACCTACTCATCGCCGCGCAGGCGCCCTCGCGTTGGCTGTCGTACTACTCGCCATGATCGGCGGCGCTGAGGCGGCAGGACGCAGTCTCAGCCAGTTCTCGAAGGAAAATGAGACGCGCTCCTGCTACGACCGCTCGAGCCAGCCCCAGACCGCGGTCACGGATCTGCACTTTCACTCCCAGCCATTCGGCGGCCCGAGTATTCCCTACACGGAGCAGCTGGAGTACCTGGAGCGCACGGGCGTTCTATTCGTATTGCTCTACGGCATCGGTCAGCAGCTTCCCCACGACAGCGACTGCACCTACTACCTCGACTGCATAGGAACACCCGCCAGGCCGGGCATCAAGAACGACTTCGAGAACGCGGCAAACTACGTGGAGCATCCGCGTGCCGACATGCACGTCGCCCTCTCGATGACTTTTCCGGATCTAACGAAGCCGGACGACATCGTCTCGCGCATTCACCTCCTGGACGAGGAGTATCCGGGATTGTTTCGATGGATGGGTGAGTTGAACGTGCACAAGGAGGCTCTGCGGGGCAATGGCCATGATCCCGTGACCGCCGAGCACATCGCCGCCTGGAAGGAGTTCATGGCCATACTGGAGGAACGGGGCATCCCGCTCGCGCTCCACGCCGACCTCGGCGACGACGACGATCCGACCGAGCACCTGCATCGGATGGAGGAGGTGCTCCGCCTGTACCCGGGCAACAAGATCGTCTGGATGCACATGGGGCTGTCCCGGGAGCTGACCACCATGGAGCCCGGCGAGCACATCGCGCTCATGACCCGATTTCTGGACGAGAATCCGAATCTCTCCCTGGACATCTCCTGGACGGTCCTCGCGGAGGCGTACTTCGATTTGCCCGAGAAGCGGGCTCTCTACGTGGAGTTCTTCAACGCCTATCCGACCCGCATTCTCGCCGGCACGGACTTCGTTGCCGCGGGGAACAAGACCTTCGAGGTCTACTGGAACGAGGCAAATGTCACTGGAGAGATCCTGGCGGACCTGGACGACCGCGCGTTCCGGGCCATCGCCCTCGGGCAGAATTATTTCGACCTGGCGCCGGGCCTTGGCGAGCGTTTCGAGGCGCCGCGCATCTGCCCGAGATAGCGCGCCCGCTACGCGACACTCAGAGCAGCGCCTGGCAGGTAATCTCCACCAGGCTGTCTCCGAACAGGCGCCTCGACTCGGTCGTGGTACGGGCCGGCTGCTCCCCCGCCTCGAAGAACTCGCCGTAGGCCGCATCCATCGCGTCGAAATCGTCCAGATTGGCGAGGTGAACGTCGACGCGCACGATCCGGTCCATGCCCAGGCCGAGCTCCCCGAGAGTCTCGCGGACGGCCGTCAGCACCGCCCGCGTCTCTGCGCCCACGTCGCCGAGGACCGCCCGGCCCTCGGGGAAGTCGGCCGCCACGAGTCCCGAGAGGAAGGCGTAGCGATCGTCCGTCACGACCTGGCTGAACGGCGCCTTCGACACCGGCACGGCACGGGGTTGGATCCGTCTGAGCATCGTGACTATCGCTTCATGGTGTGGTGCAAAGGCAGTGGGATCGTTCCCCCCTGGTATCCTGCAGCGATGATCTCTAGATTACAACGCGTTGGACCCGACTACCGGAGTGTGAGTAATGCCGCGGCGGCCGAATTTTCTGTTCATACAGGCAGATCAGCTCGCTGCTCGCGCGTTGCGGACCTATGGCAACCAGGTCTCCAAGACTCCCAACATCGACCGCCTGGCCGAAGAGGGCGTAGTCTTCGCGCACGCATACTGTAACTACCCGCTGTGCGCCCCGTCACGTTTCTCGATGTTGTCGGGGCTGCTGCCCTCCAGCGCCGGTGCCTACGACAACGGGGCGGAGTTTCCTGCTTCCCTGCCGACTTTCCATCACTATCTCCGCCTCCTCGGTTACCAGACATGTCTGTCCGGAAAGATGCACTTCATCGGCCCGGACCAGCTGCACGGTTTCGAGGAGCGCCTCACCACGGACATCTATCCGTCGGATTTCAACTGGACGGCCAACTGGGAACGGACCGTGACTGGAACCGATCGGCTGCTGGCGGCCGCCGGTGAGGTCAACGGAATTCTGAACTCGGGCGTATACGAACGAACTATCCAGCTCGACTTCGACGACGAGGTGGCGTTCAAAGCCATTCGGAAAATTCACGATCTGGCCCGTTCCGATGACGAGCGTCCCTTCAGCCTGTTCGTCTCGTTCACCCACCCCCACGATCCATTCGCCGTGCCCCGACGATACTGGGACAGGTACCGGCACGAAGACATAGACATGCCGGCGCTGCCGCCCATGGCTCGCGAGGATCTCGACAACCATTCGCGGCGCCTCTACGATCATATCGGCGTCGCCGAGGCGGGCATGACCGACGACGATGTCCGGGTGGCCCGGCATGCCTACTACGGAGCGGTAAGCTACGTCGATGATCAGGTCGGCGATCTGCTCGAAGCCCTGAGGGTGGCTGGCTTCGCCGACGACACCATCGTGGTGTTCCTGTCCGATCACGGCGAGGCACTGGGCGAGAGGGGTCTGTGGTTCAAGCGATCGTTCTTCGACTGTGCGCTGCAGGTGCCATTCATCGTCTCGGCGCCGCGGCTGTTCGCGCCCGCCCGTCGCGACGAAAATGTTTCGTTGGTCGATCTGTTTCCGACCGTCCTCGACCTGGCGGACCCGGAGTCCGGGCTCGAATCGGTCGCGACGAAGCTCGACGGCTGCAGCCTTCGTCCCCTGATGCTCGGGGGTGCGTCGGATCGACCCGATACGGTCTTCGCCGAGATGACCGGAGAGGGGTTGGACTCACCGGCGATCATGGTCATGGAAGGCCACTATAAGTACATTCACTGCGACGACGATCCGCCGCTTCTCTTCGATCGAGCCGTGGATCCGAACGAAGCGGAAAATCTGGCGGGGCGGGCGGAGGTCGCCGAAGTGCAATCCCGTCTCGCGGGCATCATCGACAAGGGCTGGGATCTGCGTGAGCTGAAGGGGCTGGTGCTGGAGAGCCAGGCACGCCGTCGCCTGGTGGATCAGACGCATTCGATCGGTCTTAAGCCGTCATGGGACTACGGTCCTCGCGACGCGAGCCCCCGGAAGTACTTCCGGCCCTGCCCCGAAAACCCCAGTGCCTCGAACTACAACAGTGTGTTCGAGGTGAGGGCGAGACCCGATTCCGAGGACGCCAACAGGCGCGACTATCCATAGAGAGTTGATGATGTCGAAATTCGGCCCTTCCGTGCTGCCGCCAGGCCATGTATGGCTCGTCGTGATTCCCCTCTTGCCTCTCATGCTGGGGACGGTGTTTCTTCGTTCACTCATCGATCCCGAGCGTCAGCTCGGGTTCCTAGAAGTCGTTTCGAGCGACTATCTGGGGGAGTCGGCCCGAGAATTCATTCATCTCGGCGATATGCTCACTTACTCTTCATTCGCCGCAATCCACGTAGTCATTTGCATCGGGGTGATCGTCTATCTCGCCAATCTGACGCGAAAGCTGCCGACGGGGGCACGCCGGAAAGCCCTGGCTTTCACAGGCGTGACGGCCGTGTTGCTCGTTGGCCTCATGACTTTTTTCGCCTGGAAGGCGAACGATCTCGCCATCGTGCAGCTGGGATTCAAGGCCATCTGCAAAGTCCTCGAGACGGCGGCGCTCACAAACAATCTTGCATCCGGGTGTTTCGGGCCGACGAGTTTCAGCAAGCTCACCCTGCTCGCATGGGTTCCGGCCTTTCTGGGTATGGGTGCCGTCGTGTTGGCTGCGGGATTCGCATACGGCAATGCGGCCGGATTGCCTGCTGATACGGATACCGAATGGCGATCAGTTTTCAACGAGCGCGCCAGAGGCCTCCAGAAGAGCCTCTACGCCGTGAGCCTGGTTCTGGTTTCCAGCACTATCGTAATCACGCTCTTCGCGCATCTGCCGACCGGGCTGCTCGATGGTGAGGGTGACCTCGCGGCGGCATACGCGAAGTACGCGAACGGTCTCAGCACTTTTTGGGGTGCCCTGTTCTCGCTGACGGTGGCAGCCACGTTCACAGCGCCTGCGTTCCTGTTGTTTCGCCAGGCCTACGGCTACCAGACACTGGCCGACGATGCCGCTAGCCTCAGGGTGTGGCTTCATGAGAACGTATTCGTCTCGATCAAGAAGCAGCTCGTGAACGTCGCCACCGTCCTGGCCCCGCTGCTGGTCGGGCCCCTCAGCAGCCTCCTGTCCAGCCTTGCCGGTGCCTGAGGGCCCGGGATCGGAGGATGAGCTCATACGCGAGCTCCTCCGGAAGCAGGGGCCGCGGATTTTCGCGCCACGGCCGATATGCAACACTCTCCAGAGCCGAATGGTAAAGCTCTGCTCCTACTCGTGGGGCAAAGGACTCGAGCTTCCCGACGAAGATACGCCCGAGACGAAGTTCACGAACATCGATGCGGATCTCTGGGCGCGTCGATTCCTCTCTGCCCTCGACCGCCTGCTGTCGCCGGCGTCCGTCGCGCAGATTGAGCTCGTCGAGCAACTGGCGCAGGGCTCGGGGAACTTCCTCGAGCGCCTCCGGACCAGCAGGGATAGCCTGGCATGCTCGGTCAGCAAGCTCTTGACTCCGGTGTGTCGCGGCGCGCCTGCGGGCGGCGAGAGCGATGCCCGGGAGGCATTCCGCAAGGCGATGCTCGAGGAGATTGGAAACGCGTATGCGATCGACGCCGCGATTCACTTCACGATCGGGATAAGCGATTCGAAGCCGCGAACCTTTCTGTTTGCCGCCAAGGGGCGGGGCGACGATCAGGTGTCGGCGAGTGAGTTGGTGGACACGGTCGAGGTGCCGATCGTCCGCCGTGCATACCCCGTGTCGCCGACACTCGTTTATCAGAGCGACGTCGAGTCGGCGAAAGCGGGGCCGGAGGGCGCGAGTCCGTCCGTCGACCTCAGCGAGGTGAGCAGGTGGACGTACTCCTTCACCTACGCCGGGGATCGTCACTATCCTCAGGATTGCACCAGCTTCGAGGTGAGCTTCAACGTCGGGGAGGGCGTCCAGAGCGAAGCGCCACAGCCAGACATGGAGCGGGGACAGCAGCAGGACCTCGTGCAGAGTCTTGCCCAGTTCGCGATGCTGTTTCCGGACATCGACGAAGATCTGCGCGAGCCTCTCGCCCTGATCACGGCGGAGTCCGAGCCGGCGCTCGTCGATGGGGTCGCCACGGCGCTGGACTCCTTCGCGACCATCGCCGATTGGATCGCGCGCGCGTGGGCGTCGTCATCATCTGCGACCGAGACTCCACCATTGGACGCAAACGCCGCGGCCCCCTGCCGTTTCTGCCGCGGGTTCGTTGCGGTCGTGTTAAAGGCCCTTGCCGGCATTTATGACTGGTTCGCCCTGGCCTGGAAATCGGAAACGGCGTTGCCCGACGCCCCCCGACTCGCGTCGGACAGCGCCGACCTCTATAGCTTCGACATCGTGGAGAGTGCGCAGGATCCGGCGGACGGCAACTCACCGCTGGTTGTCACGCTCAGAGAGACGGTATCGCGACCGGAGCGTGTGGGGGCGCCGATAGTCTGCATTCCCGACTGCGAAACGAAGAGCGAAGCGATGCCGACGGGATCCCGATCGCCCGTTGAGTTCAGGTTCACGTTCGATAGGGCAGGATCGCCGGTTACGGCGAAGCAGGGTATGCGAATTGCACAGAGACAGGTGTGGATCCCGGGGATAGACCCTTTCGAACGACAGAGCGCGCAGGTCGAGGGCTACGTTACGCGCAACGGCGAGTTGGTGCCGGGGAGTCCGTCGGCTGACGAGTTCGTGTATAGGACCGCACCGGTGACATTCGCCAACCCCATGCAACCGCTCATCGATATCGACACGAGGCTGGATCTCTCGCGAGTGGGAAGCACGAAAGTGCAGACTCGCCCGCTCGCCCAACATCTCGCGAACATGTTCGATAGTCTTTTTCAGTTCGAGTCACCACGTGTCGGTACGCGAGGTGTTCGTCTCGAATGCTCCTTCGAGTATCCTCTTGGCCCCGATCTCGCCGATGTCAGTCTTCCTGTGCTTCTTCTCGAGCACGTTGATCTTTCCATGGCGACCGACACAATGGTTCCCGTGGAGGGCAGCGGTTCTACGGATTCCGAATCGTTGGTCTGCAGCATCGCCCGCAGTCTCGACGATTGGTTTGATAGAAATAGGCCAGTCACGGTCGGGGGAAGGTTCCGATTCGCGCTAACGGTCTTCTCGACTCTCACCGGGCAGCCACTGGCGCGTCTGAACACTCTCTAGATCAGCCTCGATCC